>JAHEGH010000033.1 GCA_024639825.1 Gammaproteobacteria bacterium | reverse complement strand
GTCGCCCGGTCGAGGCAACCAGCGGGAACACCAGAACGGGAATGACCATCGCCAGGCCCAGCAGCACGAGATCGAAACGCAGACCCTGGACGAAAATAGTCGCGAGCATGTCGACCGCGAGTACCCTTTCGCCCTGCCACACCACCAGTAATATCCGTGCGGCGGTCAAAATCATCAGCAGGCGCACTGCAAAAAGGATCAGGGGTTGCAGCGATGTCTGTATCCGCCACCGTAGTGAATTTGGTGCACTTGGCATGTCAGAAACTCTTGCGCGTAGATATGAGGAACTGGACGTTATCGATGTTTTCCTGCCCCGTAAGTGGAACAGCAATATCGAAATGAATCATTCGACCAAGGCCCGAGCGCGTGCTCCCGACGCGCAGCCCAAACCCGACGTCCGACAGCCACGTATCGCTTGCATCGCTGAGAGGACTCGCGCCCCAGGTGCGTCCAACATCGAAGAATGCGGCAGCACCAACACGGAAGAGCGAAAACGGATTCCAGTCTGTGTAAAAGCGCTGCTCCACCGTCAGCACCGCACGCTTGTCGCCCGACTGAAATCGGACGGGGTAGCCACGCAGACCATTATCGCCGCCCAGCGGCAGGTATTGCTCAAGGTCAGGATTATGGCCATAGGTTCCCGAGAGACCGACAAACAGCAGGCGTTGTTCGGATTGACGATTATAATATTTCGCGCTTGCCTCAACTAATAAATTTTGCGGACCGTCATTCTCGAGGCGAGTGCTTGCATCGGCTGCCAGCAACAAGGTAGCTCGCTCAGAGCTGCCAAACCCCCTCTGGGCGTGCAGATCAAGCATCCATGCGTTTCTATCGGAACCGAATTCTTCTCGTGCCAGGCCTACCCTGGCACTCGCGCGTGTGCCGAGGAATCGATCCTCGACGCGATGGATCTGGTCCAGATTGCTGGCCTTGTCATAATGGTCTTCGACGATTTCCATCCCAACAAATGGGTAGACGAGACGACGGTCCTGCATGAGTGGAAATAATTCAGGGTCCGTGGAGCCGCTATCCGTGTAACTGTGATCGGAGACGGCGGCACCAAACGTCAAACGCCGTGCCCAACCGTTTTCCAGACCGCGAGAGCGCCCAAAGGACATCTCGGCATCACGGCCTCGATGCCTCACCTCCGACGCAACCTCGCCCCGGTCATAAAATGTATCTATGCGATCCGCGTCGAGGAGTGACAACCCCAGGGCGTTAGTACTGTTCAGTGAATAGAATGGTTTTCCGATATCGAGGCCATACTCATGCCCATCGCTGTTTTGCGCGATTGAGGTCTCCAGCCGGTACCATGACTGCCCAAGATTGCGATCAACCACCTTGAGGACTGTGGAATCGCGATCCACATCGGACTTGAACATTGCTTCCACAGCGACCCCGGAACCCAGGACATTCGCTTCCTTGATGCCGATTGCTGTTTTGCTCTCGCCTCCCGCTTTCGAAAACGATAGCTTCGGCATCAGGGTCCAGACATCGCTTGTCGTAACGTCGATATCAACCGTGCCATCTTCGCGCGGCACCGGATGTAAAGACACTTCCTGAATGTAACGATTGCTGCGAAGAATGCGCTCAGATTCCTCGATCGCCTGGCGTGAATACAAATCGCCAATATCGAAGAGTAACTGCTGTCGGATGACATCCGGCCGGGTACGCACATGCAGGCGGTTCGCCAACCTGTAGAGCGCGCGGTTCTCATCTGGCTTGTCCAGATCGAAAATATCGTTGTTTGTTATCGATATAGTACCGATGGTTGGCAGTGCCCCTGGCAATTCTCCCGCGGCCAGAGGCTGTTCTGCTCTCACAGGACTGGCGAGTGCGGCCAGGCATGCACATAGGAACAGAGAACGCCTGGTAGCGGTCCCGAAGTCGTCGTGGTGCCTAACTTTTTCAGACAAAGCCGAGTCCTTCTGTTGCCAGTATCCGGTTAGAGCCTTGTTACGCGAATATCCTTCGCAATAATCGCGAAGGATTTTGGTGCCACCAACACTCATACGGGTAGATAACCAGTACCAGAGGATGCCGTGGCAACTCGCACACCTGTCTATAGGCCAACATTCAACTTCATGAGTGCCGTACTGCTAGCGGCGTGCCTCGTCCTGGCAGCGACCGCCCCGGCCGAAGCACAGACAGTGGACGAAACGCTGCTCAACATTGAAAATCGGTGGGCCGTAGCGATGTACGCCTCGAGTGAGCCAGAGAAGGAAAAAGCTCTCACCGAGTTGCTTCGGGACGTAAGAGCGTTCGCAGCAAGTCATAGCGACAATCCAGAGGCTCTTGCCTGGCACGGAATTATTGCGCGCGAATGTACGCGCGCGCACTGCCGAACGCGCTCAAAAAAATTGAACAAGGAAGCGCGAGACGCGCTTCTCAAGGCCGAAGCGCTGGACCCCTACGCGCTCGGCGGGCGCATTTATGCGAACCTGGGGGCCCTGTACTCACAAACCTCCTCCGTGTTTGGTGGGTTCGGTAGCCAGGTGAAAGGTATCGGCTACCTGTGGCGCGCGATCATCATCGACCCGCATGGCCTCGAATCCAATTATCTCTATGCGGAGTTACTGGTTGGCGAAAATAGTCTCGAAGAAGCTCGCCAGATACTGTTGAAGGCCAGCGAGACGCCTGTTCGCCCCAGTCATATTCTTGCTGACCGGGGCCGGCAACAGGAAATTCTGGCTCTGTTGCAAAAGGTCGAGAACCAACTGAACACACAAACCTGACGTCACAGGAGAACCAGCCGAGATTGAAATTGAAGCTCTCCCTGCCTGCCCATAGTCGATACGCATCGGTTATGCTGCCGGAATGCTTGTACGCGCCCTGCCACTTATCGCCGCCATAGCCCCATTGATAGGCATCAATGTGGCCTACTGGATTGGCGCGAATAATGATGTCCTGCCGTCCTGTATTCCCTACCTCGACGGCTGCACGTCGATCAGCTCGACCGGACGATATCCGCCGGGCGATCGTTTGTTCAGGGCTATCCTGTTACCGCAGGCCACGGTCCTTGCGATGACCTGGTACTTCGCCGTTCTCTGGCTCAAGTCGTTGAAGCCGGCAAGCAAGGCCGGGCCCGTGATTCTCATCTCCGGCGTTGTGGGGGCCGTCGCCCTGGTGCTGTATGTCTCTTACCTGGCAAGCAACGACCCGTTCTACGAAATCATGCGCAGCTATGGCGTCTACTTGTATTTCGGTGGAACAGCGTTGGCGCAATTGGTGTTGTCGTTGTCACTCGACCGCTCACTGGTGCAGCGCACGATGGTCTGGATCACGGTGACACCGTGGGCCCTGGGCGTTATTAATCTTGTTCAGAAAGCCGTCTTCGGAAGCCTGAACAGCAACGAAAACCGCATCGAGTGGATCGCCTCACTCCTGATGCAGGTATGGTTCTTTCTCCTGTGGATCACCTGGCGAAAAACGCGGCTGACCGTCGAGGTATCGACCCGCTAGGGAACAAACGGGTTCGAGAATTTCGGATCAGTCAGTACGGAATCGTCCGTCAACGATTCCAGGAAGGCGAGCAGGTCCGCACGCTCCCCGGGGGTTAGTTCAAAACCCGTAACGAATTCTGACTTATAAGGACTCAGGCGGCCATCACCGGCATGTTCGCCGTCCTCAATAAGTCGTCCGCCGCGTTCGTAGTTCGCGATGACATCCGCAAGCGTCGCAACACTACCGTCGTGCATATAGGGCGCGCTAACCGCGATATTGCGTAGCGAAGGCGCCTTGAAACGCCCCATGTCCCGGGGCTCGCCGGTCATATCGAACAAGCCCGTATTGTCGGCTGGATAAGCACCGACTTCATTCAGGTTATACAGTCCCGTATTGTGGTAGCCGACGCGATCGACATCGCTGCCCGCGTGTGTCGTGCTGTCGGTAAAGTTGAACCCGCCATGGCAATGGAAGCACTCGAGGCGTTCAGAGAAAAAGAGATCCATTCCCCGCTCTGCAGACTGGCTTAACGCGTCCGTATCACCTCTCAGGTAGCGGTCGTATGGCGCATTGAAACTGTTGATAGTTCGCACAAACGCTGCGATTGCGCGCACCCCGTTCAGCAGCGAGTGCGGGTCCGCATCGCCGGGGAACGCCTGCCGCACCAGTTCGCTGTAGTTGGGCTCAGAACGGAGAAGCTCTGCAAACCGTCGCTCTCCGTTTCTCAGGCCCATTTCGACGGGCCTGTCGCCAAGTAACGGTATCAGTGCCTGGTCCTCGAGCCGATCAAGTAACGGGTTTGCCCATGTCAAACGACTTGCATACGCAACGTTGACGAGGCTCATCGAGCTGCGGGGATGCGCAACCCCGGTTGAACCAATCGAACGCGATACCCCATCTGTAAAAGCCAGCGCCTGGATATGGCAAGTTGCGCAGGACATCGTCTCATTACCGGACAGACGAATGTCGTAGAAGAGCCGGCGCCCCAGTTCCACTTTCGCCGAGTTCATCGGGTTGTCCGGAGGTACCTGCGGAGCTGGCACGTCGCCTGGCAGACTCCAGTCCCACTGCGGTTCGCGCGAGAACCACACGAACGCGAGGGCCGCCGCAACCACGGCGGCAATTAGAGCAAACGTTTTCTTCATTGCACCGAGAATACGCGCTGTGCGCTGGTTTGTTCACCTGTTGTGAAGTCGATGCCAAGCGCAGCAAAGGGTGCGAGGCACGATGTCTCCGGCGGACCCGAGGAACAATCGCTTCGAGTTGCGTCATCAAGATCGACGCCCGTCAGCAACTCGCTCAGATCAATGCTGACGGCATTCTCGCCAACTTTGAAATCGGGCAGGAACACTTCGATGCGATTTGGAAACGTACAGTCGGTGATATTCCCAACGGTCCCCTTGCACCCTGCACTACCACTATGGATCCAGAATCCGTCATCGTCGGTCCTGACGCCGGCACGAAGAAACTTGTAGCCGGATCGCCAGTGCCAGTGCATATCAGGATCGTCCAGGGGCGGTTTGGCTATCAGTGGGTTCGCATGATTCAGTCTAAACGGTACGCCGACGGTGAAGCGCAGGCCCTGGTAGTCCCTGGCGCCTGCAACGCCCAGAACATGGTCAAACGTATCAGCAGTGCCGTTCTGACACGCACCTGTGCCGTCTTCGAGATCGATATAGGCCACAGCATCGTTCTGCCAGGCCAATTCCGTTGCGAATCTGACGTCATGGCTTTGCCCGTCGGTGTCTACCAGCCGGACGTTGCTCACGTAAAAACGCAAATCGGTAAGCGCGGAATCGGCACTACTGCAATCGATCGCCTCGCCCTGCCAGGTGGCCACAAAAGGAATGTTAACGGGCTGGTCCCACTGGCTGCAGGAGGCGCAGATCGTGGCCGCGGCGAGCGCGGCAAGAGGTCGTGCAAGCAAGATCAGGTCGCTGTTTTGCTGACTTTGGCCAGTTCGTCCTCGTTGGCCGGAGCGCCGCCGTCTTCCGTGTCGGGTGCGATTGAATAGTCCAGGACGCCGGTCGCGATGAGATCCGTCGACGCCTGGGCGACAGACAGCTCGGTCTCGACCTCCCTGATCTTGGCTTCGGCATGCACGCTCTGCGTGGCCCGTTCGGTGAGTTCAGACCGTAATTCACGCGTCTTCATGACCGAGTCTCTCAGGTCTGCCTGCACACGCTCCAGCTTCGACAGCTGATCAGAGATCACATTATCCCGACGTTCGATACCGACTGTCGTCTCCTTGAGCTCTTCCTCAAGGCGTTCGACTTCGGTCATGGTTTTCTGCGAATTGCCCAGGGCAATGCGCAATTCGGCTTCGAGTTCACGGATCCGGTCATCCCGAGGGTCACGCTTTGTTGTCCGGTAGCGTGCGCCAATTCTGGAACTGACTGACGACAGCAGATACCCGACCAGGAAGGCGCCGATCGAATACAGAATCAGTTCTTGCGGAAATTCGACAAACATCGGCTAATGATTATTGGGATTGGTCATGGTTGAAAGGACGGAGTTCTCACTCTGGAGCCCCGCCCCGCGCTGTAATGACCATAAATGGTCGTGACCCAAATGGCAATTTTTTAATAAAACGCTTATATAACAATCGGTTATCCACTTTTCTTCACTCTATTTATCACTTAACGTCGGCACCAGTGCAGTAACTCCTGTGCGGCAAGGAACTCCTCGGCAGCTGCGCCACGCAGCATGGCCAGCGTACTCATCATTCCCGCCTGGGTACAGGTATCCGCCGCAACCGTTATCGATGCCGGTGCGTCGGGCACCGACCATCCGGTCCTTGGATCGAGGATATGGCTGTAACGGACGCCGTTGCGCAAGAGAAATCGGCGCGCGTCGCCGCTCGTAGCGAGCGCTCCCTGGCGCAGATCGACGAGTTTTTCCGCTGAGTCGACGTTTGGCCCCTCAATACCAACTTTCCAGGATTGCCGCGAAACCGGCGGGCTGGTGACCGCCAGGTCCCCGCCGAAATTGATCATCACCGGCACGTTCGCAGCGGAGCGGGCCAAAGCAGTACATCGGTCCACAGCGTATTCCTTGCCAATGCCACCCAGATCCACCTCCATACCCGGTTGCATGGTCAGCTGCGAATCGGCCCACGTTACGCGCTGCCATCCGACGCGGCCAAGTACCTTGTCTATGTCATCCTGGGCGGGAATGTTGTCACTGCCATCAAAGGTCCAGACGGCACGCAGGACGCCCGAGGTGATATCAAAGCTGCCCCCGCTGATGTCGAAGAGCGTTGCTGCAAAATCGAGCAGATTGCCGGTCTCGGCGTCGACCTCTACCGGCTCGCCATGCGCCGTATTGATGCGCTGAATGACGTTGCCGTCGAGATAGCGACTGAATTTGTCCTCGATCCGCCAGGCTTCACTCGCCACCAGCGATGACAGCCTGCCTGCGAGCTGCTTGTCGCCGCCATCAGTCAGAACCTCACAGGGGCTACCCATGGCCCGGAAGCGCCCTGCCCAGCCATGCTTTGTGGCTACAAGCTGGACGTCTCTCCCGGGCCTGGGTTGCGTCACGTCAGCGCGAGAACCGGTAGCTGAACTGGACGATCAAAGCATTGAGATCAGGGTAATTGTCCCGCGATGCCTGGTTGCCTATGAGTTGCCCGGCGGGAACCGTACCCGACTGCGTGTACCACTCAACGCGAATACTCATGTCATTGTCATTGCGCGTCTTCCAGCCGTACTTCAGGCCCGCCGTGATCGCATCGAAATTACCGAGGCGGTAATCCGACGAGGCAAATTGCGGCAATGGCACCAGCGAATCATCCACCAGGCTGAGTCGATAGAACTCGGCCTCAGTTTGCGTGTAGTAGCGAACGTGGGGCTCAATGTAGCTCGAGTCCCCGATTGGCCACCGATAGCGCACGTCGAGCGTATGCGAGTCGATCTCCCAGTCGTCTGTCATGTATCGATAGGAGGCGTCCAGCACCTTGCCGTTCATGAAGTACTTGGCTTGCGTATACACGCTGTGCTGAGTTCGCTCGTCAGGTCTGCTCTCGAACAGGAAAATGCCGCTCGGACCGCCCTCGATACCCGGCGTGCGTGTCAACGTATCACCCGATACGCTGTCCACCATGCTCAGCACCTTATAGGGGTTGTTGAGATAGCCGTCAGACTGGCTGAACGAATAATTCGCCTGCACCAGGAGGTTCTTCGAGATCACCTGGGACACGCCGAACACAACATCCAGCACGTCCTTGTCCTGATCGCCCACCCGATTACTTGTATCCCCCACGTCCAGCATGTTGGTGAACGGGATCGGTGCACCTCCTACCGGCTCGATACTGTCACTGGCGAAGGCAAATCCTGCCGATATCGTGGTGTTGCGGTTATTGAAGTCATGCGCGTAGCTCGCGTTGACACCGGTGTGCAGGTAGTCGTACTCCTTCGATGCGCTGAAACCGACACTGAGCAGACCTTTCTCACCTGCGGGCTGTTGCCAGCCGGCGGTTATGGCCACTCGCGTATCTTTAAAGGTGTCATCCAATGGTAATTCGCCCGCGGGAACGACATAGCTACCGCTACCGGACGGCCGGGTAAACGACTGCGGCACATCCTGCCGAATCGCACCACTCGGCGTTGCGCCGGTTAGCCCATCCACCGTCAGGCCGAGCGTCAGCGTACGATCATCGGCAAACAGGCGACGAATAATGGACTTCAAACTCATATCCTGGACGCGGCTCTCATCCTCGCCGTAATACAGCAGTGACGTATTGAAATCCCACTTGGGCTCTTCCTGTGCATCGACAGGCGCCGCTGCGGTAGTACCGAGCAATGCGCAGGTCGCTGCCGCCAGCGTCGCGGAAACAGAGCGCTCTTTTCTGCTTGTTATTGATGTCATGTCAGTTACACCCGCAGCCACCGCCGCCGAATCCACGGCCGCCGCTGGAGGCTTCTTTGCTGAAATAGATATGATCGTCAGTTGCTGCCTCAAGAGGATCGGTCGTCAGCTGCATGTCCTCGCGAGCCAGAATCTCGCGCTCCCAGGGCTGCACACCCATGGAGGAGCATCCTGCGCAAACCAGTAGCAGTGCAACGGTCGCAATTCTCATCTTCACGGTTTTTCTCCCAGCGCCTCTACGAGGATCGCTTCATATTCATCCTGTTGTTTGACCTTGAACCCACGGTGGCTGGCGCTGATCTCGCCGTCGCGGCCGATGACGAACGAACTTGGCATCACCTCGACACCGTATTCGGTGGCAAGCATGGCCTCTGTATCGAAGTGAATCTTGAACTCGGCGGGATAGTCTTCCAGGAACTCCGCCGCGTCTAGCTGGCTGGCATCGAGATTGACACCGATTACGACGAGCCCGTCCTGTTGGTACTTGTTATGCATCTCGTTGAGCCAGGGGAACGACCGCCGACAAGGACCACACCAGGAGGCCCAGAAGTCGAGGACCACGACCTTTCCCTGATACTGGCCAAGGTCAAGTGCCCCCGAGTTGGCCTCTTCAGCCATGACCGTCGCTGCGAAAGTCAGCAGCAGCGCCAGTGAAATCGTTCTAATACGGGTTAGTTTTCGCATATTTGCATCCCTGCATCACCGGGCTCCAGACCCCTACACCCGCGTTAGAGGCGGCGTGTCAGGAAATCCTTCGCAGAAATCGAAAAACCTGGTCCGGGAAATCCGTGAACAGGCCGTCAAGAGCAAGCTCATGAATACTGAAATCAAGGAGTTCATCAAAACTGGTGAAACCGGGTGGCAGCGCATCACTACGAAATGTGTACGGATGCACGACAAGACCCTGCTCGTGGGCGCGCGTTACGAAGCCACTGTCACTGATGCGGCCGTCACGCTTGCGGAGTTTGTACAGCCGATTGAACCACGGCCCGACACCATCGACGGTGCCGGAGAGCATGGCCAGGCCCTTTTTGGTTCGCATTGCGGCAAAGTTGGTCGGTTGGGGACTCCAGTCATCCTCACCGATAAGCTGCACGAGCTTCAGGCGGCAGCCCAGCTGGTGGCGAATACGCCGCAGCTCATTTTCGTCAAAGCACTGCAGATAGGCGTGAGCAGCATGATCCTCGTAACCGAAGCGCGCTAATGTCTTGAGAACAAGCAGTGAAATATCAACGCCCTCCTGACGATGCCAGGCCGGGTCCTTGATCTCGGGATAGATACCAACGGGACGCGCGCCGTGCAGGGACAAGTGGGCGACGAGTTCCAGTTCACGTTCCAGCGAATGGACCCTGAAATCCTCGCCGGCAGACGGGAAGCGCCCGGGAAACGCCGGCTTGCCCTGCTCGTCCGTCCGCTCATGGGCTTTGAGCGTTAAAATTTCGGCAAGGTCGAAGTCGCGCGCATAGTAGCGGCCATCCTCGCGAGCCCGTCCGGGAAACCGCTCGGCTACATTGGTGACACGATCCAGATGAATATCGTGCACGACGATAAGTCGGTCGTCGCGCGTTGCGACGATATCCTGTTCAAGATAGTCCGCACCCATGGCATAGGCCAGCGCCTTGGCCGGAAGCGTATGCTCGGGCAGGTACCCGGAGGCCCCGCGATGCGCTATGACAACCGGTCTCATTCAATAGGCCCGTTCTCATCGAAGCCTGGAAAGTCCAGCACCTCCCAACGAGCCGTATCTTCGCCGCGCGCCTGTCGCTTGATGGCATCCACCATCTCCCGGTCGTTCCACTCGATCTGCTCGGCACACCGCTCGACCAGTTCCGGCGGTGTCTGGAGAACGCCACCGAACGGTCGGATGGTGATCATGCTGATGTTGTTGGCCTCGGCCACATCCATGATGAAGCCGGTGAGGTCCCTGTTCTGCTCGAGCGTGGAAGGCAGGACGATCACAACCTCTGACGCCTTGATCTGCTTGATCAACTCGTCCTTGATTTCCTGTGCCCCACCCGTTGTCGGCAGGTTTTCAGGCTGGCTCACATTGACGTAGTAGAAGCGATCCACGCTCTCGAGAAATTCGAATATGCGCAGATAGTCATCTGTCTCGTCAAAACAATGCGTCGCGAATACGCGGATCGGATTACTTTCAGACAAAAACAACTCCTTTCCCTACGGGTTTTGTCGATAGTTTAGCCAATTCAAGACACTGTCGCCCGGACCTGTTCCCATAGTATGGGGGTTTCGGTATCGTAGCGGCGCATGCGGCTTCTTTTATACAACATCCGGTACGCAGTCGGCGGTGGTGCGAGCATGCACATGCCGATCCCTGGCGCGGGCTATGTATTTGGAAACCAGGCAGTTCTCCCCGAGATTACCCGTTTTATCAAGTCTGTCGACCCGGATGTTGTCGGCCTTATCGAAGTCGATACCGGCTCCATCCGCAGCCGTAGCGTCAATCAGGCGGAGAAGATTGCCGCAGACCTTGGTATGAACTCCTCGTACGAGACAAAGTACGGAGAAAAGTCCTTTAATCAGATACTGCCGATCGTGCGCAAACAGGGCAATGCATTTATGGCGGCGCCGCGGGTGCACGGCGAGCGCTTTCACTATTTCGATACCGGTATCAAGCGACTGATCATCGAGCTCGAAATGGACGACTTCGCTATTTTTCTGGTGCACCTGTCGCTGAAGTACCGTCACCGGCACCTGCAGCTGCGTCGCCTGTACGATTTGATCCAGGCAACGAAGAAACCGGTCGTCGTTGCCGGCGATTTCAATACCTTTTGGGGCGTGAATGAAATCTACCTGTTCATGAAAGCAGCCGGCCTGACTTCCGCCAACGCGGAAGGCTTACCGACATACCCGAGTCGGGCTCCGCGCAAGGAGCTCGATTTCGTGCTCTACCAGGATGGCATCAAAGTGACCAGATTCGAAGTCCCCAACGTTCGCCATTCAGACCATTTGCCACTCGTTTGCGATTTCGAGCTGGCCTGATTCACGAGATAACCATGATGCAACACTGGAAACTGGAAACCGACGAGGCCGGGATCGCCTGGCTGTGTATCGATAAAGCGGATGCAAGCGCAAACGTTCTGTCATCCGAGGTCTTGATGGAGTTCAACGATGTCATGGATGCGGTGGCTGCAGCGCCACCGCTCGGCCTGGTCTTGTACTCCGGCAAGCCCGGCAGCTTCGTAATGGGCGCTGACATAACCGAATTCACAAGCATCAAGACGGCCGACAAGGCCTTTGAACTGACGCGCCTTGGACAACAGTTATTCGACAAGCTCGAGGCGCTGAGCTGTCCCACGGTTGCGGCCATCAACGGCGTCTGCCTCGGCGGTGGACTGGAAATGGTGATGGCCTGTGATTACCGCATCGGGCCAGAGAGTGACAGCCGCATCCTGGGCCTTCCAGAGGTGAAGCTCGGCCTGCATCCGGGGTTTGGCGGCACGGTACGTGCCGTGAACTATTGTGGCGTGCGAGCTGGCATGCAGCTGATGCTAACGGGCAATCCGGTCAACGCGCGCAAGGGGCTGAAGATCGGCTTGCTCGATCGTATTGCGGGTGAGGAAAAATGGCGCGAGGTGGCGGTGGACCTGATCAGGACGAAGCCGCCCAGGCAACGGGCACCTTTTGTCGATCGGCTTATGAGCCTGCGCCCGCTGCGACCGCTGGTGCGCAACATGCTTATTAAGCAGGTTTCGGGGAAAGCGCGGAGGGAACACTATCCCTCCCCCTACGCAATGATCGATTTGTGGGCTGAGCATGGCGCCTCGACAAAGACCGGTTACATCGCGGAAGCAAAAAGCTTCGGCGAGATGATGATGACCAGCACGTCGCGCAACCTGATCCGGGTCTTCTTTTTGCAGGGCAAACTCAAGAAACAGGGCAACAAAACCGACAAGAAGATCAAACACGTCCATGTGGTCGGAGCCGGCGTGATGGGCGGCGACATTGCTGCCTGGTGTGCACTCCGCGGTCACACGGTGACATTGCAGGATCGGGAACAAAAGTATATCGACCCGGCACTCGAGCGCGCGCACAAACTGTTTGGCAAAAAAGTACGCGACGACGAGCAACGCAAAACGACGACTGCCAGACTGAAAGCTGACGTCAGTGGCGACGGAGCTGCCGAGGCAGACCTCATCATCGAAGCAATCTTCGAGAACCTCGAGGCAAAGCAGACACTTTACAAAGCACTGCAGGCGAAGATGAAACCCGGCGCCCTGCTCGCAACGAATACTTCGAGCATTCGTCTCGAGGAGTTGCGCAGCGTTCTGGATAAGCCAACACGTTTCATTGGCCTGCATTTTTTCAATCCGGTGGCGATGCTCCCGCTGGTCGAGGTCATTCGCTGCGAGGACACCGATCAGGAAGCTATGGATATCGGTTTCGCGTTTACCAAAGGCATTGGCAAGTTCCCCCTCGAGTGCATGAGCGCACCGGGTTTCGTCGTTAACCGCGTTCTCGCGCCGTACATGGGCGAAGCCATGGCGTTGGCCAAAGAAGGCGTGCCGCTCGCCGAGATCGACAAGGCGGCAGTCCGGTTCGGTATGCCCATGGGCCCCATCGAACTGGTCGATAGCGTCGGTCTCGACATCGCGCAGCATGTCGCGGCAATCCTGACCACCGCCACGGACCGCGCAATGCCCGACACAGATATAGCGGACATGGTCGAGAACGGTCACCTGGGGCGCAAGTCGGGCCAGGGCTACTACCGTTGGGAAGATGGCAAAGCGGTCAAACCCGCTTCTGGCGGAGCGAACGTGCCCGACGATATCCAGGATCGTTTGATGCTGCCGATGGTGAATGAAGCGATGGCCTGTCTCAGTGAAGGGGTTGTCGCCGACGCCGACCTGCTGGATGCCGGCGTAATCTTCGGCACAGGGTTTGCGCCGTTTCGCGGCGGCCCCCTGAATTATGCGCGCGAACGCGGCGTTGAGTCCGTCGTCGCAGCACTCAGGGAACTTGAGTCACACCACGGTGAGCGTTTTAGGCCACACAGTGGTTGGTCCGGCCTGTGACGCCCGTCACACATGCTTAAGAAGCGACTCGGAAACTGTGCGGTGCTTCACGATGCTTGCTACAGAAGGTACCGGAAGTCGTTGAATTGAAGGTAGAATACGTTCTTGACGTAATACCAACTCCAACGAGCGATACTCAGGGATTTCAACAGGATGACTAATGGCGAGTGAGCAGGTAAGCACAGAGCTGCTCAGAGGTTTTTCACCGCTTGACGGCCTTAAGCGCGATAACCTTGCGGCGCTAGCCCGCAAGGTGCAAATCCGTGAGCTATCCCCCGGACAATTGCTTTTTAAAGAAGGCGATACCGAGAAGCGCACCATCTACGTCGTGTCAGGCATTCTGGAGCTGGTAGACCAGGCCAAGATCGTTGGCAAAGTCGAAGGTGGCAGCGAGCTGGCCCGCAACCCAGTTGCGCCGGTATATCCGCGCCGAGTGACCGCCAAGGCACGTGACCGCGTACAGTTCATCTCTATCGACAGTGATCTTCTCGACGTCATGCTGACCTGGGACCAGACCGGTACCTACGAAGTCTCGGAGTTGCAGGGCAAGTCAGACCAGGGTGGCGAAGACTGGATGACCATGCTGTTGCAGACCAAGGCGTTCCACAAGATCCCGCCTGCCAATATCCAGGCCATCTTCATGCGCATGCAGCAGATCAACTATCGCTCCGGCGATGTGATTCTCAAGCAAGGCGCGGAAGGTGACTATTTCTACGTCCTGATTCGCGGTGCCGCACTGGTTACGCGCGAGACCCCGCTTAGCAAGGAAGGGATCAAGCTGGCGGAACTGCACGTTGGCGACACCTTCGGTGAAGAAGCGCTGATATCCGAAGCCAAGCGCAATGCCACCGTCACCATGCAGTCTGACGGGGCCGTCATGCGCCTCGGCAAGGAAGACTTCAAGAAATTACTGAATGAACCGATGCTCGACTGGCTGTCCATTGCGCAGGCTGAGGAGATTGTTCGAACCGGCGGCCAGTGGCTCGACGTCCGTTTGCCCAGTGAATTTGAAAACCAGCACCTCGACGGCGCGATCAATATTCCGCTGTACTTTATACGTCTGAAAATATCGACGCTCGATAAGAGCAAGAAGTACGTTGTGTGTTGCGATACCGGCCGTCGAAGCTCAGCAGGCGCCTACATCCTCAGCGAACGCGGCTACCATGCTTACGTGCTGCAGGGCGGGATCAACTCAGCAAAAGTCTGACTGATCTGCAGGAGGACCTTCAGGCCCGATGTTCGCGGCTGAAGCCGCTCCTACATAGTGTGGGTCGGCTTGTCGCCACCCAGCGCGCCGGCCAGGTAGTTTTCGATCTTCTTCTGTGTATTGCCCTGATCCTGGTCCGAGAACTGCACACCGATACCCGCTGTGCGTTTGCCCTGTGCTCCCTTGGGCGTCATCCAGATGACGGTCCCCGCGACAGGGATCTTCTCCTCCTCGCCCATCAGGTTCAAAAGCATAAAGACCTCGTCGCCGAGACGATAAGAGCTGTTGGTCGGAATGAATAAGCCGCCGTTGATCACATAGGGCATGTACGCGAGGTACAAGGCGCTCTTGTCCTTGATCGTCAGTGTGAGCAGTCCCGGTTTACTCATATTTTTTACCCTTTAAGGTGCCTGTCGGCCGGCCAGCATTAAATTCATTCCATCCATGGGCGCATTCGGTCCGCAATCCTGCAGGCCATCTGCCCAGTCAATCAGCAGCCCCTCAAGCGTCACCTGGACGTTGAACGAGCCACCCGGCTGCCCTCGCAGCCCATTGATTATGTCTAGATAGCAGAACAGATTTCGCCTGTCCATGCGCCGCACCACAGATTCCTCAATTGCCAGCCCGGCAGCCTGCTCCCGGCCTGCAGAAGCGGCGATAACAACCAGTTTCACCTGTTGCGAGAGCCAGTTCAGGACGAACTCAGGTCCGATCCTGGTCCAGCGAGCCGCAACCTCGACCGCGGATCCCATGCCGGTACCCAACGCGTTCAGATCGCGCGCCATGGTCGCACTGGTTTCAAGATCCTCAAGTACTCCTATGGCGGCCAACGGCCCTCCACCGGCCACTCGCAGCGCCTCAGTCCAGGACGCGCCGGGCTGGACGCGATCCAGCCATGCCAGCGCAGCCCCTTGAGCAGGTGCCGGCAGGTCAATACGCTGGCACCGGCTGAATATTGTCGCGGGCAATTTACCCACTCGATCAGCTACCAGGATAAGCAGCGCATCGCCTGCCGGTTCCTCCAGCGTCTTCAGCAGGCTATTTGCGGCACTGACCGTCATGGCGTTGGCGGGTTCTATGACCGCAACCTTGCCACCCCCCTCATAGCTGGTCAGCACCATCCCATGCACCAACTCGCGTATTTGCTCGATGCCAATCGATTCCTTGTCCTCGAGTGGTGCAACCCAACGCAGATCCGCGTGCTCGATCGCATCCTGCGGGTAGACCGGAAGCCGAGAGGTCTTCAGACCCAGCATGGTTGCCGCGATCCAGCGTGCGGCCGCCCGCTTGCCGACGCCGACAGGCCCGGCGAGCAACAGCGCATGAGGAACACGACCGTGAGAAATCCGGTCCTGCCAGCTCTCGACGAATCCCTCCAGCCAGTCTAGTTCCATGCGCACTTATCCACGCAGTATCTCGTCAATCAGGTTGGCAACGTCAGAACTGACCTCTTCAATATCGCGTGTGGTATCAATGACGACGAAGCGGTCGGGCTCCCTGGCCGCGATCTGAAGATAGCATTCTCGCACGCGTTGAAAAAAATCATGGCGCTCCTGCTCGAAGCGGTCCGGGGCGCTGCGCTTGCCAGCTCTTTCCATGCCAACTTCGACAGGCGCATCAAGCAAGATCGTTACATCCGGCCAGGTGTCACCATGAACCCAGTCAGCAACCGTGTCGATGGTCTCCATTGGAATTCCGCGGCCACCGCTTTGATAAGCCCGACTCGAGTCGGTAAAGCGATCGCAAACGACCCATTTACCTGCCTCCAGCGCCGGCACTATGACGTTGTTAACGTTGAATGAGCGCGCTGCAAACATCAGGAGCACCTCAGCGATCTCGGGAATCGGCTCGTCATTCCGATTCATCAGGATCTCGCGAATATCTTCAGCGAACGGTGTACCCCCTGGCTCCCGTGTTGTCAGGACCTTGTGGCCTGCCGCTTCGATACGGCGGACAACGACGTCGATATTAGTCGACTTGCCGACACCTTCTATGCCTTCCACGCTAATAAATTTGCCGCGCTCCATGTCAGCGCCCTTTTCTGCGTTGTTGCCTTAACCGGACCAGGTACTCCGCCACGGCCGCGTCGTGCTCTTCCTTGGTCACGGAAAACTTGTGACTGCCATCACCGAGACCCGTTGCCACGAAAAATAACTCCTCGCCCTCCGCCGGGTGCAGCACGGCATTGATAGCAGCGCGCCCGGGCATGGCGATGGGCGTCGGCGGCAGGCCGCGTCGCGTGTAGGTATTGTACGGCGTATCGGTTCGGAGGTGTTTGCGCGTGAGGTTGCCGTCAAATTCCGCACCGATGCCATAGATCACGGTTGGGTCGGTCTGCAGGCGCATGCGCTTCTCCAGGCGCCTCGCGAACACGCCCGCAATTCGCGGCCGCTCATCAGCGCGAGCCGTTTCCTTTTCGACAATGGACGCGAGTACAAGCGCCTCGTAGGGCGAATCGACTGGCGCCCCGTCGCCCTTCGCCTGCCACTCCTCAGCCAATACAGTTTGCATCAAATCATAGGCCTGAGTGAGTAGTTGTTTGTCCGTCGTATTGCGCGGAATGCGATAGGTCTCGGGCAAGAACAACCCTTCCGGATGCGTGACGCTGGCACCAAGCGACTCGAGGAACGCCGGCCAGTCCTCATCGGTCATAGACGGCACGATCGCTTCGTTCGCATGCAGAGCCTGTAACAGGTCGCGATGATTCCAGCCTTCAATGATAGTGAACGAATAAAGCCGAACCGAACCGCGCAGAAATTGCTCGAGCATGCTGCGCGGCGTTGCGCCCTGTTCGACGATGTATTCGCCCGCATGGATGCCGCCCGCCTTCCCGCTTTGACGCGCATGGAGCCGATACCAGAAATCATCTTCGATGATGCCCTGCGTGACCAGGTCGGCAGCAACCGTCTTGAAGGAGCTTCCGGGAGCGATAGTAAAGGTCGCTCCTTCGTGCGGAATGTTGACGGGGGTATCCAGGAAGTGATTCATTTTGTAGACGCCCGCTCCAGCGACTACCGCAGTAAGCAAAAAAGCAATCAAAGCTATCGGAACCAGCCGTTTCATATTCGGCACTCGTCGATGCCGTAGTCGGCAAGCAGTTTCATAACCTCTCGCGTCTGCTCACCGATAGACCACTTGTAGTTGCCGCAACGATGCACCGGGACCGCACCCATCTGGCTATTCGTAATGAATACCTCATCGGCGCCGGCCAAATCGTCTTCCGTCAGGTCGCAGATTTCGACATCACGCCCCTCCTGAGCGAGCAGCTTTATGACGAGGCGCCGCATCGTGCCCTCGACACCACAACGGGCGAGCGACGGCGTGCGAATAATTCTGTCTTTGACAATGAACACGTTACTGATGGTACCGCAGATAAGGCGATCTGCCGCGTCGAGCGTGAATCCCTCAAACGCGCCCGTCGGCAGGCACTCGGAGCTCGCGAGTACCTGCTCCATACGATTCAGCGTTTTCATGCCGGCGACGGCAGAGCCTGTGGCAAGCCGGGTTTCACAGAGCATCGTGGCCACACCTTTAAGATAGGCTGGCTTATTCAGGGGAGTCGCGGGGAAAACGCCGATATACACCTCGCCCTGGGTCGGCAAAATCCGGCCATAGCCGCGGACGGAACTGCCTGCCGTAACGATGATCTTTGCAATACAAAACGATTTGTCATGGTTACTTCGAGCAAGGGCAACACCGAGGTCGAGTTCGAGTGATGGCGTCGGCAACTCCAGGCCCAGTCGTGCACACCCGGCGGTAAGTCGATCCAGATGATACTGCCATTGCCGTGGCTTGCCCTCACGAATAGCGATCGTCTCGAACAGACCATCGCCATATTGAAAGCCTCGGTCGGACGGGTCGACCGCCCGGGTCTGGCGATTTACTTCGTACCATTCGGTCATCGTGATATTGCGCGCAGCATGCCCTGCGCCTTGGCTCGCGTCTCTTCGAGCTCGGCGGTTGGATCGGAGTCTGCGACAATGCCCGATCCCGCTCGGAACGTCACCCGGTTGTCGCCCATGACCATCGTACGAATCAGGATATTCAAATCCAGGCTGCCGTCCCGGTTCAGGTAGCCGAATGAGCCCGTATACGCGCCGCGCGGCCCGCGCTCAAGTTCGCTGATGATCTCCATACATCTCACCTTTGGGCAGCCCGTGATGGTGCCACCCGGAAACACAGCAGCGATCGCTTGCCCTGGTGTAATGTCGCTTCGTAACCGGCCCTGCACATTGGAGACAATGTGGTGCACATGAGCGTAGCTTTCAAGAACCATCAGCTCGTTAACCTCGACCGTCCCCGCTGCGCACACGCGACCGAGATCGTTGCGCTCGAGGTCAATCAGCATGACATGCTCAGCGCGTTCCTTGGGATGCGCAAACAACTCGGCGGAAAGATCTTCATCGGCAACGGCATCGAGTGACCGAGGGCGGGTGCCGGCAATAGGCCGGGTCGACGCGATACCTTCGCGAATCTGCAGCAGACGTTCAGGAGATGACGAGATAATCTCGATATCCTGCCAGCGAGCCATTCCGGCAAAGGGTCCCGGATTGGATGCACAAAGTGCCGCATAAATGTCGCTGGCATCGACGCCCGGAGAGACCTCCGCAGACCACTGGCGGGACAGGTTTGCCTGGTAGACATCTCCGGCGGATATGTAATCTTTGGCCCGCAGAACGGCCTCGGTAAACGTGATCGAGTCCTCTTCTGTCACCGACAACACTCTGGCAGTCGCGACGGGACGATTCCGATCAAGTGCCTCAATGTCCGCCAGAAGCTGCGAACGGTTTAGGCAGTCCGGCGTTTCGCAAACGAGGTGACAAACCGCAGCCTCGTGATCGTAGATAAGCGCAGTTGTGCAGCGCACGGCAAAGGCCGCAGGCAGAACAGGATCCTGCGCCAGGATAAGTCCCGGTTCTATTTCTGCTGCGAGTTCGTATCCCAGGTATAGAAACCATCCGCCTTTGAACGGCAAGTCAACCTGCTGCTCAGGGACACGTATTTTCCGCCAACGCTCGTCGAGCGCCTCGAGGAAACCAGGCTCGTCACCAGCGACGAGCGTTTCACCGGGGTTGGCAAACAGAATGTCGTAGCGCCCGAGCGAACCGCCCGGAGCTGTGCTCTGCAGAAGAAATGGGTACCGCGCGGGATGATCGCGATGCAACTGCCGCAGGTCGCCTGAACCCGCGATCTCGCGAATAAGACTAGTCAAAAGCGCGAAGAATCAAGCTTCCGTTCGTGCCGCCGAACCCGAAAGAGTTGGAGAGAATAATCCGTACCTTCGCATCGCGTGCAACATTGGGTGTGTAATCCAGATCGCACTCGGGATCCTGATTTTCCAGGTTGATCGTGGGCGGGATAACCTGGTCCTGGAGCGCTTTTGCGCTGAAGATTGCCTCGACAACGCCAGCCGCACCAAGCATGTGACCGGTTGTGGACTTCGTCGAGCTGATCATGAGCTTGTGCGCATGGTCGCCAAATGCGCGCTTGATACCGACCGTCTCGCCAATATCACCCGCCGGCGTCGAGGTACCATGAGTGTTGACGTAGTCTATGTCCGTCGCGTCGATCCCCGCATCCCGGATGGCTGCGGCCATACACTTGCGGGCGCCCTCGCCGTCTGCAGGTGGCAACGTAATGTGATACGCATCGCTGCTCATGCCGAAACCAATGAGTTCGGCGTAGATTCTCGCACCACGTGCTTTTGCGTGTTCTAGCTCTTCGAGCACAACAGTCCCCGCTCCATTACTCAGGACAAAACCATCCCTGTCGACGTCGTAAGGGCGACTGGCGCCAGCCGGATCGTCATTGCGCGTTGTCATGGCGCGTGCCGAACAAAAACCCGCCATCGCAAGCGGTGTTGTGGCATGTTCCGAACCGCCCGCCAGCATGACGTCGGCATCGCCATGCTCAATGCTGCGAGCCGCAAGTCCGATGCAATGGGTCGACGTTGCACAGGCCGTAACAATGGAAATATTCGGGCCCGTGATGTGCTGCATGATGCTGACCTGGCCGGAGGTCATATTGATTATGCTGCCGGGAATAAAGAACGGCGACACTTTGCGTACGCCCCCTTCCAGCATTTTGGTGTGGTTATCTTCGATGGTCTTGATACCACCGATACCCGCACCCATTGCCACGCCGATTGTGTGGCCGTTTTCCTCGGTAATCTCGAGGTTCGCGTCCCTGATCGCATCGATCGTCGCAGCCACGCCATAGTGGATAAAAGGATCGTTTTTTCGCTGATCCTTTTTGGACAGATAGGCATCGACATCGAAACCCTTCACCATCCCGGCAATTCGTGTGGGAAAGGCGCTGGGGTCGAACTCGTCGATTAGCGCTGTACCGGGATTGCCTTCACAAACATTTCGCCAGGCATCATCCAAGGTGCTACCTACCGGCGAGACAATGCCCATTCCGGTTATTACGACGCGTCGTTTGCTCAAAAAATTGTCCGTCAGATGAAGGCAGGACTGCCGTTCGGAACTGGAGAATGCGGCGCGACGAAAAATCGTCGCGCCCGCATAATTAACCCTCGCTCTGGCGAGAGGTTACAAAATCGATGGCCTGCTGAACGGTGGTGATCTTCTCAGCTTCCTCATCGGGAATTTCAGTTTCAAATTCCTCTTCGAGAGCCATTACCAGCTCGACGGTGTCCAGCGAGTCAGCGCCAAGGTCATCGACAAATGAAGCATCGTTGGTCACCTCGTCTTCTTTGACGCCGAGTTGTTCTGCAACAATACTTTTTACTTGTTCTTCGATACTGCTCATAGTCTTTATTACTCCTGAAAAGACTCAGAAAATTCACAGCCAGGTGCCTTTAGGAGCCTGTTATGCCGCTGATCTATGTGCCCAATCCTGCTCTAAGTGCTTGATATTTCAAGGTACACCCCGGGCGTGGGGGGCTATTGTATGTGAATAATATTCGGCAATCTATAGCTTTTAAGCCATCACCATCCCGCCATTGACATGCAACGTCTCGCCCGTGATGTACGCACCGCCCTCTGACGCCAGAAACAATACCGCATTGGCGATATCGTTCCCTGCCCCAAGGTGCCCCAATGGCACCTGGTCCAGCATGGCGGCACGATTCGCTTCAGGCAGGTCCCTGGTCATGTCCGTATCAATGAAACCCGGCGCCACGACATTGACCGTAATACCGCGTGACCCGATTTCCCGGGCGAGAGACTTTGAAAATCCGACCATTCCGGCCTTGGTCGCCGCGTAGTTCGCCTGGCCGGGATTACCCATAGTGGCCACAACGGAAGCGATATTGATGATCCGGCCTTTCTTGGCCTTCATCATGCCCCGCAGGCAGGCCTTGCTCATCGCGAACAGGCCGGTGAGGTTTGTCGCGATGACGTCATCCCACTCGTCCTGTTTCATACGCATGAGCAGGTTGTCACGCGTAATCCCGGCATTGTTCACGAGAATCGATGGGGCGCCCTCGTTCTCCTGGACATCCTTGATGGCCGCCTGCACTGAATCCGGGTCCGCGACGTTCAATACTATGCCTCGCCCATGATCGCCCAGTGCGGCCGATATGCCGTCTGCACCCGCCTGGCTTGTCGCGGTACCCACAACCCTGGCACCGGCGGCGGCAAGCGCCGCGGCAATGGCGGCACCGATACCGCGCGAAGCACCGGTCACCAGTGCGATTTCGCCCTTGAGGGCAGTGGCATTGAAAAGCTGACTCATGGAAGGTCCTTTATTGGTTGAATGCCCCTTGCGGGTGCCGCGCATTATATAGCCGGGGCGTGCCCGTCTCTACGCCATAACAGGGCACCGGCCAATGCCCCTCCGATCGTCCCATACAGGTGTGCGTTGACAATCACCGAGCCACCTGACGTCGCCTCAGAGCCGGGCAATGGCCCGCCACTTAACTGTTCCCACGAGAGTTTCGCCAATACGAAACACAGCAGGATAATGCTCTCCTTGTGCCGCGCCCGAATACCCGCATACAGGCCGCCTACCAGCAAGCCGTGCTCCAGTCCGGAGAGCCCGACATACCATTCCAGCTCTGGATAGAGAAACCAGAAGCCCGCCGCTATGGCCAGCGCAGTGATTCCCGCGACCGCAAGCCAGCGACGCCAGTCAAACACACCGCCAACAAGCCAGGCAACGAGCGCAATTCCGGCAAGATTTAGCCACATATGGGCCCACCCCAAGTGCACAAGGTGACCGGTCAGGAGACGCCACAACTCACCCGCGGCCACTCCGTCTCGAGTATAGGCCAGGGCTTCGCGTACCGGGTCGCCCCCAAACTGCAGCACAATGGAACTAACCGCGACTATCGCTGCCATACCCCAGCAGTGGCGCTTATTCGCATTTAACGCAAGTTTGTCTAACCCCATGTTTGGTATACTGACGTTTACGCTAATTCAGTGTCAATGCAGCGGATCCGCCAGGTATGCGGTCCGCGTGGAGCATCGCTTGTGAAGGAACATCAGAAAATGCCAGCGCAGCAACTGCGTCAGGCCGGTTTTACGCTTATCGAGATCATGGTCGTTGTGATCATCATTGGCATACTTGCCGCTATCGTCGCACCCAATGTCATCGGCAACGTGGACGTCGCGCAGGTCACCAAAGCCAAGGCCGACATCGCCGGGATAGAAAACGCGATGAAGTTCTATCGCCTCGACAATTTCCAGTACCCGTCGACAGAACAGGGTATCGAGGCTCTGGTTACCAAGCCGAACGACCCGATGGTCAAGAACTGGAAGCCCGGCGGCTACCTCGATGGCTTGCCCAAAGATCCGTGGGGCAACCCCTACGAGTACCTGAACCCGGGTAACCACAAGGACATTGATATCTATACGCTCGGTGCAGACGGACAGCCCGGTGGCGAAAACCTGAACGCGGACATCGGCAACTGGGACGACGACTAGTCGACCGCAGGGCGAGATCCTGATGTTCAGCAAGAGACAATCTTGTGGCTTCACCCTGATCGAAATTCTGGTCGTCATCGTTATTGTGGGGACCGTTCTCTCTATTGTCGTCCTGTCGACCGGCATCATCCCGGACGACGAAGAGATACTAACCGAGCGAATTCGCATGACCGCCCTGCTGGAGACAGTTCAGGACGAGGCGATGATGCAGGGACGTGAGTTTGGTCTTGAGATCATGACCTCCGCCTATCGGTTCGTTGAATTTGATCCGCTGACGCGCCAGTGGATGGAGGTGCCCAATGACGAACTTTATCGTTTGCGCGAGCTGCCGGAGGGAATCGAGTTCGAGCTTTATATCGATGACAAGCGCATCCAGCTAAAGAACGATCCACAGAAATTCAAGGATCCCATGAGCTCGAACCTGACCGCGGCCACCCAGACCTACGTACCACACCTCTTTATTTTTGCCAGTGGAGAGGCCAGCGCGTTTGAGCTTCGGCTGCAACGCCCGCTGACGCGCAAGGAAATCATCATGCGTGGCGATATTCTCGGTGAAATTAAATTCGGTGAAGACGATGAGATCTAGAGGCTTCACGCTTCTGGAGGTCATGGTCGCGCTCATCATTGTTGCGTTCGCGCTCACCGCGCTCACCGCCAGCATGAATCAAATGATTGATGCCGCGAACACCCTGCGGGAGCGCACGTTCGCAAGTTGGATTGCACAAAACAAGATTACAGAAATGCGCCTGGCGAACGTGATACCCGACGTAAGCGCTACCAGCGGTGACATCGAGTTTGGAAATACTGAGTGGGAGTGGCGTGCAGTCGTATCCGAAACCGGAATTGAAAACTTCCGGCGCATCGATGTTTCCGTATCTCACTACGGTGCCGACTACGTCATCCTGACAGTGACGGGATTTATCGGCGAGCCTGTCCAGATCGGCCAGCGCAATGGAATTTATCGATGATGACCCGGGGAACACGCAGGGGCTTCACGCTGATTGAGGTGATGGTCGCGCTGGCTATTTTCGGCGTCTTGACCGCCCTCGCTTACGGTGCACTCTCGCAGACCCTGAGCAACTCCGACCTGCTCACAGAGCGCATGGATCGCCTGCAGAGCATTCAGAGAACGATGAGCTATTTGTCGTCGGAGTTACTCCAGGCCGCGCCGCGATCGGTGCGCGCCGATCTCGGAGAGTACGAGCCCGCCCTGCTTTCCAGCTTCGCATCGGATTTTGCCCTGCAGCTGACGCACGGTGGCTGGCCAAATTCGGCAGGCGTGCCCCGCAGCACCCAACAACGGACCGCCTACCGCATCGAAGATGACGAACTCCTTCGCTATCACTGGAACGTTCTCGACCGTACGGTGAACAACGTTCCGGTTACAACGGTAATGATGACGAATGTCGAAAGCCTGACGTTCCGCTTCCTGCAGGTAAACGGTGAGTGGACCGATCAATGGCCGCCAATCAACCTCCAGACAACCTCGAACACCGTAGCGTTGCCGCGAGCGGTCGCCATTTCCCTGGTACTGCCGGATGAGGGCGAATTGGTACGTATCGTCGAGGTGGCTCCATGATACGCATACGTGGCGTAGCGCTTATTACCGCATTACTGCTGACCACGCTGGCCGGATCGGTTGCAGCGGGCCTCGCGTGGGACAATGCGCTGGACGTGCGGCGCACCATGGTCATGCTGCATCGGGATCAGGCGATCCAGGTTGCGGTCGGCTCTGAGGGCTGGGTACGCACGATTCTCCGTGATGATGCGCTGCAAACGCAGACCGATCATCTCGACGAGGTCTGGGCTACGGACATTCCGGCTCTGCCAATCGACTCGGAGAACGTCCAGGGACAAATCTACGGCAAACTCGAGGATCTGCAGGGACGCTTTAATGTCAACAATCTGATCGACTCCAGCGGGCAGGTCGATCAGGCCTACCTTGAGCAGTTTCAGCGCCTGCTCGCTGCCCTGGCGCTTGACCCGGCCATCGCCGACGCGACCGTTGACTGGCTTGACCCGGACCAGGACGAAACGATCCCGAACGGCGCTGAAGACCCGATGTATACGGGTTTCGTGCCGGCCTATCGCACTGCGGATCGTCCGATCTCCAATGTCACGGAACTTGCCGCAGTCAGCGGTATGGACCGCATCAGTTTCGAAACTCTTCTACCGCACATCACGGCATTACCAGCCCGGACGGCGATTAACGTCAATACCGCGAGCCTCCAGGTATTGCAGTCACTGGGGCCGAATATCGATCTGTCGACCGCTGAGGGGCTCGTCGACGTACGCGAAGGCGGCGGATTCGCGGACATAAGTGGTACTTTCGCACCGCTGGTGGCGCCCGATCTGGCTCAAACAGGTTTTAGTGAGACCTCCGAGTTTTTTCAATTGAAGGCCGTCGTGCAGATTGATACCGTTCGCGTTAGTCTTTTTACCGTATTTTACCGGATCTCCGGATCTGGCGAAGTAACACCCATCCTCCGCAGCCTGGGAACTATCTAAAATGGCAGAGTTTGTCGTCATACGACTGGGACGAGACAACGACTCGATGGTTGAGTGGATCGTTGCCGATGACAGTGGCGCGCGTCGCAGCGAGCCCTTTCGTGGAGCCTTGTCGGAAGCGGCACCGCTGGTGCAGGGCCGACCGGTAATCGCGCTGATTCCAGCCACTGAGGCACTGACGACGACGGTCAATTTACCGGCGCGTAGCGGGGCCAAACTGAACGCTGCACTCCCCTACGCCCTGGAAGAACAGGTCGCATCTGACGTTGAGACCATGCACTTCGCCGCGGGAGACAAACGAGAATCAGGACTACGGCCTGTTGCCGCTGTAGGCCGCGCACAACTTGACGCGTGGCTCGCGCGGCTTGAGGAAGTCGGTATTGTTCCCTGGAAAATTATCCCGGAGAACTACGGGCTGGCGCGCATCCCCGGAACGATGAGCGTGCTTGTCGACCACGACTGCGTCTTTTTCAACGATGGTGAGGATTCCGAGTTCGTAATCCAGGGGGCAAACCCCAGTGACGCACTCGTCGCGGCGGGAAAACTGGCCGATCACACGGATGACGAAGCGCCTCCTGAACCATCAGGACATCTTATTGTGTATTGCAGTGCCGCGGACGAAGAACGCTTATCGCACGACTGGATTGCGCTGCGTCACGAATTACATAGCGTCGATATCAATCTTCTGCAGGATGGCACGCTGCCCCGCCTTGCCGTTACCGTTGCCGCCGGCCAGGGAGTCAACCTGCTGCAGGGGCGTTACGGGCCGAAAGCTGACTACGGGTCCTGGCTGCGCCCCTGGAGTAGAGCGGCCATTCTGTTGTTGACCCTTGTGATCGTGGGTTTCGCCAGCAAAGGGGTCGATTACTATCGACTCGCCCAGGAGGAAGGGGTGTTACGTGAACAATTCACGCAGCAGTACCTGCAGTTCAACCCGAACGCCTCGGCCGATATTGTTGACCCGATGGGCGTCGTCAATTCATTGAAGCGATCCCTGGGCACTGGGACCGCACCACAGGTTTTTCTGCCTTCAATTCGCGAGCTGGCGACAGCCATGCAGCAAAACTCGGAAGCGAAAGTTGAGGCCGTCAGTTATCGTGCGGGCGTTGTGGATATCAGGGTTATCTCACCTGACGTTGAAACCGTCGGCAATATACAAAAAGCACTTAGCGCATCTGGTCGCTTTGCGGCGTCGATCCAGTCGACTGACAAGGTAGCAGACCGTATTAACAGTCGTATCCAGATACGCGAGGCAGGATCATGAAGGACTGGTACGACAATCTCGAAGCACGTGAGCAGGTTTTCGTCCTGATCGGAGCCATTTTTGTGAGCATCGCGCTGATCTACTACGTGCTCTGGGTGCCGCTTGACCGGAATCATCGACAGGTAGCAGTCCGCGTGGATACCTGGGAACGTTCACTCGCAGAATTGGGGCCCCTGCAGGCAATGGTTGCCTCCGGAGGCCGGAATACCTCGACGGGCACCGTTCGCAGTCAACAGGCACCGATCATTATTGTTTCCCAAACGCTGCAGAGCCGGGGGCTTGAGCAGTATCGCCGTCGCAGCCAACCAACGACCAGCAACGGCATCCGCGTTGAGTTCGAAGAAGTCGCGTTCGACGAACTGATGCTCTGGTTAGGTGACCTTAGCGATAACCATGCCATGTACGTCCAGTCGGGCAGCCTGTCCGAGGGCGATGCGGTCGGTGACGGGCGCATCAACGCATCCCTGACACTGGAGCGCAGTCTTTGATCGTGCGTAATCGCGGACTTGTGTTGCTCACAGTCCTGACCGTGATAGTTGGCCTGGTAATTACCTTTCCTGCTCGTATTGCTTACCGGTGGGTGTCTCCACCATTCGTGCAGATGAGCGGCATCCAGGGAACCGTCTGGAATGGCAGCGCACTAGGATTCGCAACCAATGGCGTGTACCTCCGCGATCTGACATGGCGCATGCATCCACTTTCGCTGTTCACAGGCAAAGCAAACTACGACATTAGCGGCGCGCCGGTCTCTGGCTTTTTCGAAAGCGAGGTGACGTTGAGCCTGGGCGGAGCCCTCGCTCTCAACAATCTCTCTGCATCTGTACCTCTGCAGATGTTTGAAGAAGCAGCCAACATCACCGGACTTCGAGGTAACGCCAGCCTGAAATTCGAAAGACTTGAGCTGAGGGCCGGTCGTGCCTCCGTCATGGACGGCACTATCGACGTGGCCAACCTTTTGGTGCCTCTCCTTGGTAGTAGTTCACTGGGCGGGTATCGGGCCGAGTTCTATACTCAAAACAACGGCATTGTCGCGAGCGTTGAGGATACTGACGGCGTAGTGGACGTTGCCGGCAGTCTGCAGTTGAACCCTGATAAGACCTACGCGTTTCGCGGCCAGGTAGTGGCGAAACCGGAAGCCCCGGATAGTCTCAGGAGCCAGCTGGGCTATCTTCCCAAGAACGACCGCGGGCAGCATGAATTGAGCTTTGAAGGAAAATACTAGACTTCGACAAACTCCTGCAGCAGCGGGAAGTACAATGCGCAGCGCGGTTGCTGGCCTGAGTAGGCTGCGTACAACGCAGCGTACTTTTCTAACTGCGGTCCATACCGCTCTACTTCGGCATTAAGAAAGCCCTGCAGGTTGCCACCTTCGTGGGTACTGGTCTTGTAGTCGATGATCCAGTGATTTCCGTCCTCATCGATGCGCACCCTGTCCAGAACGACGGATTCGATCGCGCCTTCGTACGGTCCCGTTAACGCGAACTCTGCCCGCCCTTCCCCGCCGAGGATCCAGCGCCCTTTCGCGTCTTTCCTGACGCCATCAAGAGCGGTTTCCACCCGCGCGGCGATGCCCACCTGAAGCTCATCGCCGATACCCATTTCACGCAGCCAGCGGCGCGTTACCTGCTGCTGACCGTCACTATCGGCAGTGTCAATGTCGGTCCGCCCCTCGGCCAGCACCTGTAGCCAGCGATGCACTATTGTTCCTGCGATACGCGCCTCCGTTCCTACCCAGTAGAACTCAACTTCTTCGTCGACAGCATCGGTGTCAGTCTCAGTCGTCAGCGGGCCGGGCAGCGGCAGAACCTCCGGCGTCTCCCAGGGCTTAGCGAATCTTCTCAACCGCGGGACCCGCCATGCACCATCGTCGTCATCGCCTGCAGCGATGTCAGCGCTATCGAATGCACTGGCAAACTCATCCTCGACGGCTGGCCAGAGCATTCGTAACAGACTGCTTTTCGCCGGCGGCTTGTATCCATCTCCTGTGGCCAGTGTATGCCCCAGCAGATGCAGCGTCTTGCGCGCACGCGTGCATGCGACATACAGCAGGCGCGCCTGTTCGTGTTTATCCTTGGCGCTGTCTGTCAGTTCGATAAAGCGATGTACGGGATCATTTTCGACATCGACACGTGGGCCGACCGGGCTGATGATTTTGCGCTCGTCTCCATGTTCATTGGGAATATCAAACCAGGACAGCACGCTCTTGCCGCTTTTCCCCGGGAGTCGACCGAGCCCGTAGAGCAAGACGTGTTCAAACTCGAGGCCCTTGGCCTTGTGCATTGTCATGATCTGCACGCGCGCGCTACCGCTCGTAGATACACGTTCAAGATCGAGCAATGACTCAAGTGCCGCGACATCCTTCAGCGAGCCATGTTGCTCATGCTTCGCAAGCACATCGAAATACCGATACACGTTCTCGACAGCATGGCGGTCATCGAGTAATGCCGGACCACCCAGCGATAGCCAGCAATCCTCAACAAGATCCCGCAACGAGATTAACGGTCGTGGCGCGACGAGCTTGGCAAGCACGGGCAAGGCCCTCTGCACAGCCTCACGCCCTGCCCTGGACAAGGCATCCAATCGGGCATCGTCTTGCAGCAA
>JAHEGH010000160.1 GCA_024639825.1 Gammaproteobacteria bacterium | reverse complement strand
CCGGCCCGCGCGGCCCGCTGCACGGCATACCGGTCCTGCTGAAGGCCAACATCGACACCGCCGATAAAATGGAAACCACGGCCGGGTCGCTGGCGCTGAAAGGCCACCACCCGCCCGCCGATGCATTTGTCGCTGCCCAGATCAGAAGAGCGGGCGCGGTCATCCTCGGCAAGACCAACCTGAGCGAGTGGGCCAATTTTCGTTCGACCCACTCTTCCAGCGGCTGGAGCAGCATCGGCGGCCAGACGCGCAATCCGTATGACACGGCCCGCAACCCATGCGGTTCTTCCAGCGGTTCGGCGGTCGCCGTCGCGGCCAGCCTGGCCAGTGTCGCCGTCGGCACCGAAACCAACGGCTCGGTCGTTTGCCCTTCGAGCGTCAACGGCATCGTCGGCATCAAGCCGACACTGGGTCTGGTGAGCAGGAGCGGCATCATCCCGATCGCCCACAGCCAGGATACGGCCGGGCCGATGGCCCGGACGGTTAAAGACGCGGCCCTGTTGCTGGCGGCGATGGCCGGCGCCGATACTGCCGATCCGCTCGCGTCAATGTTTCCGGACCCGGCGCCGGAGTTTACCGGGAGTTTGTCAATGGATGCGCTCAAGGGCGCCCGCATCGGAATCTATCGCGGCTACTCGGGCGCCGGGGCCGATGAGCGTGTGGAGCAGATCCTCGATCACACCATCGTGACCCTGATGGCGCTTGGCGCCGACATCGTCGACCCGGTCGAGATCGACACGGAGGGCATGAGCGCCGCCCAGCACGAAGTGCTGTATTACGAATTCAAGGCGGATCTCAATGCCTACCTGGAAAAATCCGGCGCGCCCATCAAGAGCTTGGCCGGCCTGATCGAATTCAACGATGCAAACGCCGATACCGTGATGCCGATTTTCGGCCAGGAGGACTTCGTCGAGGCGCAGGGCAAGGGGCCGTTGACGGACGCAAAATATCTCGAAGCGCTGGCCGCCAGCAAACGGATTTCGCAAAACGGCATCGACAACGCACTGAAGACACATCATCTGGATGCCGTGATCGCGCCGACGCGGGGCCCGGCCTGGCTCACGGATCACATCAACGGCGACCTGGATTCGGGTATATCAAGTTCATCGCTGGCCGCGATTTCCGGTTACCCGAGCATCACCGTGCCGGCGGGCTACGTCGTCGGTCTGCCGATCGGCATTTCCTTCATCGGCGGCGCGTTCAGCGATGCGAGGCTGATCCAGCTGGCCTATACCTTTGAACAGGCAACCCATGTCCGCGTGCCACCGCCGATAGACTGAGGCAACGCAACCGGCGGCTGGGTTGATGGTGCTTTCAAAGCGCATCGGCACAGGTGTATTTGAAAGGGAATTCGGTTCAGGACGCCGTTTTGGCTGTACGCGAGTTCCCATTCATGTGATATCGACCCTGAAATGGGAAAGCGACCCTGGCGCATCAGCCAAAACGACGGCTGAATTCTACTACGATCGACAACATTCGTCTTGCTTTCGTCGCGTGTTCTAGTGGCTGATCTCACGATTAAGAGTTAGTGGTCTGAGGGAATTTGTCGAAGAACCGAATAGCTTCAGAGTTGGAACGGTATGGATTTACATATACTTAAGGCTGATGAATAATCCCGCAATGACCAATAGACAGTGTTTTCCGTGTACTGCGTGTTGTGATGGCTGGCTAATTGCCGATATTTTCGGCGTCAGGATTAAGCCGGGCGTACCGTGTGTTCACTCAACCAAGCAGGGTTGTGCAGTCTATGAGAATCGCCCGAAAGATCCCTGCGTCAATTTTAAGTGCGTATGGCTGCAAGGTGAAACGGAGTGGCCTGAACACATGAAGCCGAATGTGTGCGGCGCCATTGTGCGTTTTCATGAATGGAGAGGGCGGCATGTCATGCGTGCAGATCCTGTTGGCCGAAAGATTCCGAGTGAGACGCTGGAGTGGTTGATGGCGTTTGCGAGCAAGGAATCAATACCATTGATGTTCGTCGAACTTTTAATCGAAGACGGAAAATATAGTGGTCTCAAAACCACGGGCTATGGCCCGCCATCCTTTGTTCATGCGGTAAAAACAATGCTTAAACCCGAGGACATCATAAAGTTCTGACAGTAAACCAGGGTGAAGCCACGATTAAAGTAGGAGCTTCCTAAAATCCATCAACGCCTGGTTGGCCCACCCGATATTAAAAAAGAGACTTCGCATTTGATTGCTTTTGCACTCATCCGGTATCCCGCCAGTCGTGTACATGAGGAAGTTAAAGCTGGAAAATTCCAATTATGAACTGTCTACTTGGCGGGGAGGCCTGCGCTTGCGTACATACCCCACAAGGCATCACCGAAATTCCTGGCAAAACGTTGCGTATCAAATAAGGGGGTCCTGAGGACCTGGTCTCTAAGACTGCCACGTACAGCGGCGAGACTTTGAATATCGGAAACAAAGGCGATCGCTTTGTTGATATAGTCGTCGCAATCTTGCGCTATCCAGTTCGTTTGACCGGCGTTTGTGGCGATCGACTCACCCAGGTGTGACAAGAACCGGTCCCCCTTCAGGGTCAATACAGGAACACCCATCCACAACGCATCGACCGAAGTGGTTCCTCCAGGATAGGGGAAGGTATCAAGAATCATGTCGATCCGGTTATGCGCTTCAAAATACGCCGTTCTCGATGACGGTCCTTCGAGGATCAAGCGATCAGCAGAAATGTCTTGACTGCTAAACCGCCTTT
>JAHEGH010000094.1 GCA_024639825.1 Gammaproteobacteria bacterium | reverse complement strand
GTGATTCGTGTTGCGGCCGCTTATACCGTGGTCGCGTGGGTGATAGCGCAGGTCCTCGATCTTGCAGCCGACAATTTTGGCGCGCCGCCCTGGGTCATGCAGTTTGCGCTGGTTGGTCTCGTTGCCGGCCTGCCTGTCGCGGTATTGCTTTCCTGGGTCTTCGAATTAACACCGGATGGTGTCGTCAAGTCGACAGATGTTCCCGTCTCGAGTTCGATTACGCCCAAGACAGGACAGCGGCTCAACCGCCTGACCATCGCTGCGCTGGTACTGGCTCTGGCTTTCATCGCCTGGGACAAGCTGGGTCCGACTGCCGACGACAACGCTCTTCCAGCACGCCAGAAATCCGTCGCCGTATTACCTTTCGCCGACCTCTCGCAAGACCAGGATCAGGAGTGGTTTGCCGATGGCCTGACCGAAGAAATCCTCAACTCCCTTACCCGCCTGCCGCAGCTGCTCGTCACGGCGCGGACCTCGAGCTTCGAGTTTAAAAACACGAACACTGACATCGGCGAAATTGCGCGTCGGCTCGGTGTGGAGCATGTCGTCGAGGGCTCTGTGAGAAAGATCGGCGATGACCTTCGGGTTACCGCACAGCTGATCCGGGCGGAGGATGGTTTTCACCTCTGGTCCGAGACGTATAACAGGAAGTCTGCGGATCTGTTCGATGTCCAGCTTGAGGTCGCAGAGAGCATTGCCGACGCATTGGACGTCGTGCTCGACAGTTCCATGCGTGAGCGCTTGTTGCAAAGCGGCACACGCAACATCGAAGCATTCAAGGCATTCAGGCAGGGCGTAGCCCTCTTCGACAAAGCACACTCCAGGAACCAGGCTGACCTCGTAACGCTCGCCGATGCCAACGTCTACTTTGAACGCGCGCTGGCTATCGACCCGAACATATCCGGCGCGGCGTTGTTGCACGCAGATCGGTTCGCACATCGGCTTACCGAAGGAACGGCGACCATTATCGGCGGCGACCAACTTGAGCCGCCGGAAGCGTACAAGATGCTCATTGCCGATCTCGAACGATCGGTGGCAGTAGCGTCCAACCCTGTCTCGAAATTATTTGCCGAATTAAATCTCGAACTCTTTTCGCCCACCTGGCACCGTATGCCAGGCCTTATTCGGGAGCTCAAATCCGTCCTGGCCGCAGGCGAATACATACCGGTTGGCGAGGCCGTCTGGGCGAATGAAGCACTGGTGTTCCTTGAGGAGTTCGAGACGGCAGAACTGCTGGCGCAAAACCGTGTGCGCGTCGATCCTCTGGCGCCGACCGGATGGATGGACCTGGTTGACCTCGAGATGCGGCGCGGCAACTACGATGGCGCCAGGACGAATCTTGCTGATATCCGCAGTCGATTCGGCAATAGCACGGCGGCGCAGTGGCGCGCCATCGACATTGAGATTGAGGAGCGCAATACAGAAGCAGCCCTGGCGCTTCTCACCGATGACTTCGTCAACATTCCCACCTACGCTTACTACCAGCCGATTCGCGCAGTCCTCCAGGGAGATATCGATAAGGCCATTCGATTGGCTGAAACCCTCGAGGCCTCGGGTGAGTTCGACGGAGCTCTGCCGATCGTGTTTACCGCGATTGGGGACCGCGAGCGCGCTCGCCGCGCCGTCCGGGATATCGACAGCAAAGTTGCGGGACCGACGATGCTCGCACTTCTGCTCTCAACGCGGGCGACACAGTTCTGGTTCGACCTTGATGATGCACCTAACTTCAGACGACAGCTCGAAGAAGCCGGTGTCGATGGGTCTGTATACGAGATGAAACCCTAGAGGGTGCCATCCTGATGGCCCGGCGTGGTAGCATCCGGCCGCTGATTCACCCCCACCCGGCCCATACCCATGATCTCTGCAAATAACCTGTCGATTCAGTTCGGCGCCAAGCCCCTGTTCGAGAATGTTTCCGCGACCTTCGGCAACGGCAATCGCTATGGCCTGATTGGCGCGAACGGTTGCGGCAAATCGACATTGATGAAAATACTGGCCAGAGAGCTGGAGCCCACTGTTGGCAACGTTTCTGTCGAGCCCAATGCCCGGGTCGGGCAGCTTTCGCAGGACCAGTTCGCGTACGAGGAATACCGCGTACTTGACGTCGTAATGATGGGTTACGAGAAATTCTGGACCGTGATGCAGGAACGGGATCGCATCTACTCGCTGCCGGAAATGAGTGACGAAGAAGGCATTCTCGTCGCCCACCTTGAGGTCGAATTTGCGGAAATGGATGGATATTCTGCGGAATCGCGGGCGGGCGAGCTGCTGGAAGGCATCGGCATCCCGGTCAGTCAGCACCATGGACCCATGAGCGCCATAGCCCCGGGCTGGAAGCTCAGGGTGCTCCTCGCACAGGCGCTGTTCTCTGACCCGGACGTGTTGCTGCTTGACGAGCCGACCAACAACCTCGATATCAACACCATCCGCTGGCTGGAAGATTTCCTCGATACCAGTAAGTCGACAATGGTCATCATCTCGCATGATCGTCACTTCCTTAACCGTGTGTGCACGCACATGGCCGACCTCGACTACGGCAAGTTGCAGATCTTCCCAGGCAATTACGACGAGTACATGACCGCGGCCACGCAGGCGCGTGAGCGCATGTACGCGGACAATGCCAAGAAGAAAGCCAAGATGGCCGAGCTGCAGGCGTTTGTCAGTCGCTTTTCGGCCAATGCGTCGAAAGCAAAACAGGCCACATCGCGCGCCAGGCAGCTTGAGAAGATTCAGCTCGAAGACATCAAACCGTCGAGCCGTGTCAGCCCGTACATTCGTTTTGAACAGGCGAAGCCATTGCGTCGTCTCGCTGTCGAAGCGACGGGTTTGACCAAGAGCTTCGATGCAGACCCGCTGTTTGAAAACCTGGACCTCACTATCGAGGCGGGTTCGCGTGTCGCAATTCTTGGCCAGAACGGCATCGGCAAGACGACGCTGCTGCGTTGCCTGCTGCAGGAGCTCGAGGTTGATAGTGGCGAGGTCAAGTGGGCGGAAAATTCGCAGCGCGGTTATTTCGCGCAGGACAACGCACACGAGTTTGAGCACGACATCAGCCTGTTTGACTGGATCACACAGTGGCAACCCACGGGTTCGCCCGAGCAACTGCTGCGCGCCACGCTCGGCCGCATGTTGTTTTCCAGGGACGATAGCGAGAAGTCGGTGAAGGTCGTATCGGGCGGCGAACAGCGTCGCCTGATGTTCGGCAAACTGGCACTGCAGGAACCGAATGTAATCGTAATGGACGAGCCGACGAATCACCTCGATATGGAATCGATCGAAGCGCTGAACCTCGCTCTCGAAAATTACCCTGGCACGCTGATTTTCGTCAGTCATGACAGGGATTTCGTCTCGTCGCTTGCGACACGTATTATCGAAATGACACCCGAGAAGATCATTGACTATTCGGGCACCTACGATGAATACCTGCGTTCGCAGGGACTGGTCGAGCGCACTCGCGCCGCCTGAACAGAACTCCAAACTCGGCAGCGCCACAACCCCGCTACCCGCTACCTAAGCTCGTCTGGTACTGTTTGCCCAGTATTGGCTGCGCCGTGATGATCGCGGCAGCCAGGAGGCTTTATGTCCGTTCATCATCTCACCGCCGCTGCACTCTTCCTGATGCTCTTTTCAGTTGTCGCTGTGGCTCAGGCACCGGTGCAGGTCGAAACTGTCTCGAACCGCTCCATCGTCAGGCAGATCAACGTAACCGGCACGGTGACGTCTCCCCGTACTGCGGTGTTATCCACAGCAGTCGCCGGGATCGTCGCGGAGCTGACTATTGATGAGGGCCATCGCGTCGAGACCGGTGAAGCACTGCTGAAACTGGATGCCGAGTTGGCACAACTGGCGCTCGAACGCGCCCTTGCCGAGGTGCGACAGCGTGAATCTGCCGTTGCCGATGCCAGGCGACGTCTCGACGAGGCAGAAGAAGTCGGTACCCAGCGGGGCATCGCGCGCACACAAATTGAATCGCTTCGCGCTGAGGTATCGAGCGACGAGGCCGCACTTGTGGCATCGCAGGCCGCGGCGCGCGAGCAACAGGCTATCGTCGAACGACATACGCTCAAAGCGCCGTTCGCGGGCGTGATCAGTGAACGCCATACCGAGCTGGGTGAGTGGGTCAATCCCGGTGACGCGCTGCTCGAGTTGGTGGCAACAGACAATCTGCGATTCGACTTTCGTGTCGGGCAGGACAGCTTTGTCGCGTTATCGCCAGACACTCCCGTAGAAATCACACTCGATGCCTTGCCGGACCGATCGGTATCAGGGCATATCGAAACGATCGTGCCGGTCAAGGATCCGAGCGCGCGGACGTTTCTGGTCAGGATTCTTGCGAACACCACTGAAGCCGATGGACCGCTCGGGATTACGCCGGGTATGTCGGCCCGCGGCAAACTCAACATTGACGTCGGTCGCAGCGGCGTTGCCGTTTCCCGGGACGCGATTTTGCGTTTCCCGGACGGTCGCGTGACGGCCTGGGTTGTCGATGCCGGAGGTGATCTGCCCGTCGTTCGTGAGCAGGTGGTGTCCACAGGCCTTGAGTTCGACGGCGTCGTCGAAATCGTCAACGGGCTCTCAGACGGCGATGTCGTCGTGATCCGCGGTAACGAGACGCTGCAGGAAGGCCAGACGGTATCGATCCTGGACGGAAGCCGCTAGACGTGTTCGAGGCCATCGTAAGAAACGGTATCCTGATGACGGTCGTAGCACTGATCGTCGTCGTGCTCGGTGTCCTGGCCGCGTTTCGAGTGCCCGTCCAAATGATTCCGGACCTTGAAGTCCGAACGGTCTCAATCCAGACGTCGTGGCCCGGCGCAACACCGCAGGACGTTGAAAAGGAAATCCTCATCGAACAGGAGGAGTACCTTCGCACATTGCCCAACATGCAGCGGCTCGAATCGACTGCATCCAGTGGCAGCGCCGTCATCGAACTCGACTTTCCGTTCGGTGTTGATATGACGCAAACGCTGATCGAGGTGAACAACGCACTGAATCAGGTTCCGTCCTATCCCGAGAACGTCGATGAACCGCGAGTATTTGCCAATTCATTCTCGGCCAACTCGTTTATGTATTTCGCAATCTCACCGTTGCCTGGCAACCCGCGCAACATCAACATAATTATGATGCGCGACTTTATCGTCGACAACGTACGTACGCGCCTGTCCAGTGTGCCCGGGGTATCACAGGTCAATGTATCAGGCGGCGCGGAACGGCAAATCAAAATACTGCTGGACCCGACACGGCTTGCCGATCGCCAGCTCACCATTCTCGACGTCCGGAATGCGATCAGGGCCCGCAATCGTGATGTCTCCGGTGGCGAAATAGACGGTGGCAAGCGACGCTATTTGTTGCGGACCGTGGGCCGATTCGATTCGGTTGAAGCGCTTCAGGACATGATTGTCGATCGACGCGGTGATTCGCTGATTCGTCTGGGAGATATTGCCGACATTGAGTTGGGCCACTCCAGGATACAGAGCTACGCCTATTTCAATGCCGAACCGATCATTTTTACGTCGATCAATCGTGAGCCTGGCTCGAACGTAATCGATATCAAGTACGCGATGCTCGACGCCGTTGAACGCGTCAACCGGGATGTGCTGCAGCCTAACGGCATGCGCATGCAGCTGATCGCGGAGGACGCCGGGTATGTCGAGGCCTCTATTCGCAACGTCTGGCTGAACTTGTTGCTGGGCGCATTTTTCGCGACTGCCGTGATGTTCCTGTTCCTGAGGTCCGCACGTGCAACGGCCGTCGGCGTGCTGGGCATTCCCGTCTGCACGATCGCTGCGTTCATCGGACTGCTCGCGGCGGGGCGCACGATCAACGTTATCTCCCTGGCCGGTGTCGCTTTTGCGATCGGCATGACCCTCGATAACAGTATCGTCGTCATTGAAAGCATCGAGCTCAAGCGGCGACAGGGTCTTGATCGCTTCCGGGCGGCTGTCGAAGGTGTGCAGAGCGTCTGGACCGCCGTGCTGGCCTCAACGCTCACGACGATTCTGGTTTTCCTGCCGGTGTTGTTCATCCGCGAAGAGGCCGGTCAGCTCTATTCGGACGTCGCCATTGCTATCTCGGCTTCGATACTGGCCTCGATGCTGGTGGCGATCACGCTGATCCCGACAGCCAGCGCACGACTGTCTTTTGGCACGGAACATCGCTCGCACAAGCAAGGCGCGTTCCAGGAGCGACTGCTGGCACGTATCGAAGGTCTTATCGCTACGAGCAATCGGCGACGGGCGACGATCGCGATAACCATTACAGCAAGCATCACTGTGATCCTGCTGCTGACGCCGCCGGCTGAGTATCTGCCGGAGGGTGAAGAGCCAAAAACCTTCGCATCGATGAGCGCGCCGCCCGGCTACAACTTAGAAACAATGAAAGTAATCGGCCTCGAAGTGCAGGATTATTTCATGCAATTCGTTGACGATGATCCCGACCGCTTTGATCGTGGCGAAACCAGTGTGCCGGCGATCAGATACTTGAATACACGGATATCGGCCAGCGGCTTTCGCATAATTTCCGAACCCTTGAGGCATGCTGACATCGACGAACTGATGGATGCGATCACCGAGAAATATCGCCAGTATCCTGGAATGCGTGCTTTCGCTGCCCGCGGTTCGATAATTTCCAGCAACGACGGCGGAACACGGAGCATTAACCTCGATGTTTCCGGCCCGAACCTTGGCGTTATCTATGATGCCGCGTTGGCAACGTATCGCCGTGCAGAGGAAGTGCTTGGCAACCCACGCATCCAGACGAGCCCCTCTTCGCTCGCCCTGTCGCAACCGTTGCTCGAGGTTCGACCTGACTGGGCACGTGCGGCGGAGCTTGGCCTGACGGCAAACACTATGGGCTACACGGTCGCTGCATTAACGGATGGTGCGTTTGTCGACGAGTACTTCGAGTCTGATGACAAGATCGACATGTATCTTTATGGCACCACCGGCGGCCAGACGGATGTTGACAACCTCGGCGGCCTGCCCATCTATACGCCGCAGGGAAGCATCCTGCCACTGGATGCGATCGCAACGATTCACGAGACCGTGGACACGAACTCGATCCGCCGTATCAACGGCCAGAGAACCGTGACACTGAATATCATTCCGCCGGCATCCATTCCCCTTGAAGTCGGCGTGGAGATTGTGCGCAACGACGTTGTCGCTTACCTGAGAGACTCCGGTGCATTGCCGGGGACGGTCAATGTCGATATTTCCGGTGCCAGCGATCAGCTTGATGCGACCAAAGCGGCGCTCGCGGCCAACCTGCCGGTCGCGCTGATCATCGTGTTCTTATTGCTCGTTGCGATTCTTAAGCATTGGGGTTACCCGCTGCTGATCATGACCACGATCCCGCTGGGCATCGCGGGCGGTATCGTCGGACTGACGCTCCTGAACCTGGTCGGCAGTGCGCTGGAGTGGCTGGGTCTGGGTAGCCTGCACCAGCCGTTCGACATGATCTCGATGCTTGGCTTCCTGATCCTGATGGGTACCGTGGTCAACAACCCGATACTCATCGTCGACCGCGCAATGCAGCATATGAAGACAGGAAACATGTCGCCCATCGACGCGGTCCGCGAGGCCGTCGCATCCCGCATGCGACCCATCGCGATGTCGACGTTGACGACGATCTGCGGACTTTCTCCGCTTGTGTTCATCCCCGGTGCCGGAACGGAACTCTACCGCGGTGTCGGCGCGATCGTACTGTTCGGCATACTCGGTGCAGCGATCGTCTCAGTCACGATGCTGCCGGCGCTGACGATCTCGGTGCTTGAATGGAACAGGAGCCGCGAGGCGAGGATCAGCCTGAGCCGTTAACGACTCAGCATCCGGCGAAGACCGAACGCGACAAGCATCAGCAGAAACGGCAGGTCGCCCGAGCCACCACCACCGCTCCGTTCGGAGTCATTCTCGTCATCGTCGTCGCTGCCGTTGCCTGCGCCGGTGGTACCAGCGTTACCACCCAGGAACGCCGCAATCGAATCGATATCCGAGTCCGGTAGACAGGCAAGGAAACGCATCGATCCTTCTTCGCGAATTGCTTCGTGGATCTCGTGCGCGCTTTCGCCAACCACCCCTTCATGGGTCCTGCCGCCCTTCCCTTCGTCGCCATGGCAGCCTGCACAGGCCGTGACGTAGCGCTGTTCGCCAGTCACAGTCTGGCTATTCAGATACCCTGCAATCTGCTCCACATCGACACTGCCGTTGTTCGCAAGATTCTGCAGGAACTGCATCCCTGGCGCGCCGTCCTGGAAGACGTAGGTACCAAAGATCGATGCCTCTATCGAGCATGCACGGGCGCCGGTAACGCGGTGCGCACCGGTCAAATCCGAGTCGACAGCTGGCCCAACCCATGGATCGCCGTGGCAAGATGCACAGTAGCTGTTGTACTGCGTTTCTCCGTCGGTGGCGGCTGCGGCACGTTCCGTGATCGTCGCACTCGATGAAGCACGGCCGGTGTCGCCGGCATCATCGATCACGGTCAAAGTCACCGTGAATTGTCCCGTTGCAGCATAGACGTGCGTCGGTGCCGGACCCGCATCAGCTTCCATCGTGCCGTCACCAAAGTCCCAGTCGTAACGCACGATTGCGCCATCGGGATCACGCGAGGCGCTGCCATCAAACACGATCGTGTCGCCAACAAAGCCTGTATACGGTCCGTTCGCGTCAGCCGTTGGCGGCGTGTTGACAACGATTGCCTGGATAGTCGCCGTGGTCGTATCGGATGTGGAGTCACCTGCGTCATCCGTTACTGTCAGCGACACATTGTAGGTTCCGGCTGC
>JAHEGH010000093.1 GCA_024639825.1 Gammaproteobacteria bacterium | reverse complement strand
CATTATGTAAACGCTAGAAGAGCCGCTGGAAACCCAGCATCAGGAGATTGCGGTCGTAGGAATATATTGGGTCGGACGAGTCGTTCTTCGAGTACTGATAGCTGCCCGAGAACTGCCAGGCAGTCCCCGTCTCGTACACAACCTGGAGGGCAGCAGAAAACAGGTCTTCAGTACGTCGCAGGGCGAGGTCGTCGTAGTCGCTGTTGCGGAGCAAGACGGTTGATTCCAGTCTCCAGCGGTCGTTGAGCTGGTAGCCGTAGTCGGCCTGCACACGTTGCCTCGAAGGGGATGCGTTGGCAGCGCGCCGGTCATTGTTTTCAAGGCCCAGCCGCACTGCCAGCGAATGGCCGACGCCGTTCCAGCGATATTGCAGGTCCAACCTCGAACGCGAGCCTTCAATGCCATCAAAGCGTGTTTGTGCGCTCTTGATCTCGTCGTAACGCAGGCGCAGTTCAAACGCGGCGTCGTCGCCGAGGTAGCGAGTCGACCGCAGGTCCAGGTTTGCCTCACGATTGAAGCTCGAGCCGCCTGTCGTTCCCGCGACCCCGTATACCCCACCCCGGTGCCGCCAGTCGCCCCGATCGATTGTGTACAAGGCACCAACGCGCAGTTCCACCTGGTCGAACTCGTCCGCGTCCGAATAGGTAACGGCGTAAAGACTGCCATCCAGTTCCAGACCACCGGGCAGCGGCCCACGCAGCGTCGCGAACAGGTCGGCCGTTGGGCTCTCAGCACTGACGCCGGCCGGCAAGCCCAGGCTGTCGCGCAGCGCAACGTTGTCGTCGTGCCCGACCTGTACGCCAACCAGGCCGTACCAGTCGGAGCGAGTCTCACGTTCGAGTTCAGTCAGTTGCGACGCGGCCAGGGTCCTGACTTTTTCGTCACTACTGTGACGATACGCGGCAATAAACTGGCGCTGTGCCGCCTCCGGGTTGCCGAGTCGCCGTTCAGTGAGACCGACGTTGTACTCGGCGAGTCCTCGCATTGAGGGGAACCGGCGTGCGATAAGCTGGAACGTGCGGCGAGCAGCGCCGTAGTCGCCCATCGAGAATTGGCTCACAGCGATGTTGTAATGCACGGCAGGGCCATCCAGACCGCTGTCTCGGGCAGCCTCAAAGTGGCTTAGGGCTTCGTCATATCGCCCTGCGGCAAATGCCTCACTGCCCGACTCCCACGCTGTTGCAGGATCGGCCGCTCCCGCACCTGTCGAGATGACAAGCAGGAGCACCGCGAGCAGCACTGCAGGAGTTGGGTGAATCATAGGCGTGATGGCGTCTATTAAAAAAACCAGTCATATCAATAACAAAAGCCCCGGCTGGCGAACAGCTCAGGGCTTATGTAATGTGATCTGGGTCACCTTCCGGCGCCCGAAATGAGGCACCGGTCACGGTCGCATCAGTTTCTGCCGGGCGGCGGTTCCGGTGGTGTGGGGCGATCGTCCGAGCGCCCCCGGCTCTCGCGGCTATCCTTGGCCTTTTCTTTCATTTCGGCACCGCGTTCGCGGGCCTCGGCCGCCTGCTCCTGGCCTTTGTTGCGATGATCGTTGCGCTCATTGGCCTTGTCGAGGCCTTTTTGAGCCTTTTCCACAGCGGCCACCTGGTCCTCAGGTTTCAGGAGGAGATGCTCTGGCAACGTGATTTCTTTGGTCACCGCATCGGGGAGTTCGGCTTCCGCCTTGCCCATCAGCCGGATGGTCGCTTCTGCGTCGTCGGCGGCCCAGCCGGTGCCGCTCGCAAGGAGCACCGTGGTCGCAAATATCAGTGTTACTTTTTTCATCGTCTCAATACCTTGCCCAGGCGTTGGTGCTAAGAAAAGTTCTTAACTATCAAGCGGTAAGTCAATAACGAACAGCTGCTCGCTGTCCGGATGACTGAGCCTGACTACCATTTGTCCGCCGCCCTCACCACTGGCGATCAGCGGCAGTGACAGTTTGTTGATGCCGGCGTCGAGGTTATCGCTCCAGTTGAGTTCGCGGCGGCTGCCGAAACCCTGCACTTCCACGTTACCGGTCAACAAAATACTGATCTCGGCGCCGGGCAACGCCCGGTCTACCTCGATCGCAACATGCATCATCCGCGGTTCATCCGCAGATACGTAAAATGCCGCCACCGTCTGCGGCTGGTCGGCTGGCAGTTCGAACACGCCCAACATCAGGACGATAGCCAGCAATGAAGCCGCGACGGCACCACCGAATGCGGCTCCGGTCCAGAACGATCGCGATGTGCCTCGTTGTGGACGGCTGCGCGTCACGTCGGTGGCGATGCGCTCAAATAATCCAGCGGGTGGCTGCTCCACGGGCAGTCTTTCCATTGCCAGCGTAGCGCGTCTCCCGCGCAGCGCCGCGTCGCAGCCGGCGCAGACTTTTGCGTGTGCCAGGTATTCATCGCGACTCGCTTCGGGCATGGCCCCCGCAGTCAGCGCTGTTACCTGTTCCGAAAATTCTGTGCAGTTCATTCTTTGCCACCCACGACCTTCAGGATCGGTTGCTGCAGTGCCTCGCTGGAGAGCAGTCGTCCAAGTTTTGAGCGGGTTCTGTACAGGCGCGACTTGATCGTTCCTGTATTCAATCCGGTCAATTGTTGCAGCTCGTCCAACGAGTAACCTTCAATATCATGCAGTGCGAGCAGGCTGCAGTCGTCCTTGTTCAGGATGCCCATCGCCCGGGTTATCTGGGCAATCCTGGCGTCCTGGTCAAGCTGTTCGTCAGGCCGGATCTCGCTCCGGGCGATTTGCTCAGGTTCGAACGAATCCGCACCGGTATCGGCCTGATCGACCGGCGAACGCGAAATTTCGCGTCGCCGGTCGACGAACTTGTGGTACAGAACTTTCAGGAGCCAGGCCCGGCGAAACTCGATACGCTCGAGTTCGTCGATGCTCTCGAAAGCCTTAAGGCAAACGTCCTGTACCAGGTCCTCCGCATCTGACGGCGATGACGTTAAACGTCGCGCCGCTCCGTAAAGCGCCGAAAAGTGTTCCTGGACGAGCGACGTGAATCGGCTCTTTGCAGAGTCGTGCTCGCTCACCGCAGTGCACTCTTATGTTGGCGTCTGTAATTCATAACGTCTGAAGGCAGCATTTGGTTCGCCAATATTTACATAACGCGCCGCACGGTCGTGTGCGACAGCGCACATTTCATGCAAATCTAGTCTGCGACGTCAGAGGGTTCGCGGGGTTCTTTCCTGAACAGGAAACGGCTGGCGTGGCGGTCAACGATGTTGTCCGTGTACCCGCCAATGGACGTGTTCACCAGGTGTTTGCTGGCATAGAAGTAGAGGGGGGCGATCGGGTAGTCGTTGAGCAGGACGTCCTCGGCAGAGCGCTGGAGTTCCGCCGCCGCACGCGGATCGCTTTGCTGTGCGGCGCTGGCCATCAGGGAATCGAAATCGGCGCTTGAATAGGCAGCGAGATTTTGCTCGTCGCCCGATCTAAAAATGTCGAGAAAAGTGTTCGGCGCGTTGTAGTCGCCAACCCAGGCAAAGCGCATCACGTCCCAGTCGTCTCGCAGCTCGCGCGTGTCGAGAAAATACTTCCACTCGCGTTTCTCTATTGTCGCATCGACGCCCAATACATCGCGCCACATGGCAGTTACGGCAAGCGCAATCGTTTCGTGAATGCCGCCGGCGTCGTACATCAGGGTGATCGGCAGAGGGTCGTTATCCTCGTAGCCGGCCATGTTGTACAGCTGCCGAGCCTTGTTCCGGCGATCGTCGTCCGACCAGGCTGCCCAGGTGTAGCTCGCGCTTTGGTACCCGCTGACGCCGGGTGGAACGATGCTGAAGGCAGGTTGGTCGCCACGTCCGAGCATCGTGACGATCGCTCTGCGGTCGATTGCCATGCTCAGTGACTGGCGCAGACCGGGTTTATCCAATGGCGGGCCGGTCAGGTCGAATGCCAGGTAATACAAACTAAGCGACGCCCAAACATGTGCCTCGGGCAGTTCGTCGCGCAGCATTTTGGCGACCTGCGCGTCTGGAATGTTGTGCGTAACATCGAGTTCGCCCGCGCGAAACATGTTGAACTCAGCGAGCGGGTCGACGATAGGGAGATAGTTCACTCTCTCGAAAAAGACCGCAGAAGAATTCCAGTAGTGCTGGTTTTTTTGCACCTGAATGCTCGCGCCCGGAATGCGGCTCGTTAGCACGTAGGCGCCGTTGCTGATGCTTGTATCACCCGATTCGTGCCGCGGAAAAGCGACCGGCAAAGCCAGCACCGCCAATAAATGACTCGCCGGATTTGCCAGGCGAATTTCCAGTACCCGATCGGACCTGGCTTCGAGCTTTTCAATTGCGCTCAGCAGGGACCCGTAAGGCGAAAGCGTCTGAGGGTCCAGCACCCGCCGCATGGCCCGCACGAAGTCCGGCGCGATTACAGCGTCGCCATTTGACCAACGAGCGTTGTCGCGCAGGTGGAATGTGTAGACCCTTGCATCGTCACTGACATCCCAGCGCTCGGCAACGCCCGGAACGAGATCCCCGGCAGTATTTTCAGTTACCAGGCCTTCGTAGGTGTCGATAAGAACACTGAACGCGTGCACATCTTCGGCGACACCCGGATCAAGCGTCTCCGGGTCTCCACCGATGCCTCTCGACAACGTGCGGTCGGGGTTGGTTGCGATGGCACTGTCGTCCTTTTCGGCGCAGGCAAACAGCGCCAGCAGCAGGAAAAGTAAGCAGGACAATGTCTGATTTCGCATGAAACAAACCGTTAGGGGCCTTGCCGGAAATTGTAGCAGTCGCAGAAGGGCCGCGCCTGCGAGGACCCGGGGCGTAATCAATTTGCCAACCCATTGCCAAGCACTCAAACTCAAGGCCCGTGCCACACAAAGAACCGGAAGGAAATGATCATGTGTCGCTGGCTTGCCTATTCAGGTGCACCCATTTTTCTCGACGAAGTGCTATTCAAGACGGACCATTCCCTTATTGACCAGAGTCTGCGGGCCCTCGACACGGCCAATACAACGAACGGCGATGGCTTCGGCATCGGCTGGTACGGAATACGCGACGTGCCGGGCGTCTACAAGGACATCCGGCCCGCCTGGAACGACACGAACCTGCAGGCCCTGGCCGCTCAAATCGAGTCTCCCATGTTTCTCGCGCACGTCCGGGCAACCACTGGCTCTGCGGTTCAAAGATCCAATTGTCATCCTTTTAATTACGGGAAATGGCTGTTTGTGCACAACGGCCTGATTGGTGGGTACGAAAAGCTGCATCGTGACCTCGCGTTTGCTGTCTCGCCCGCGTTGTTTCCCCTCATCAGCGGTACGACAGACTCGGAACTCATGTTCATGCTCGCACTGAGCTTTGGTATGGAAGGCGACGTAAAGATCGGTATATCGCGAATGGCCGGCCTGGTTGAGCAGGTGGCAGAGACACACGGTGTGGAAAACGCGCTGCAAATGACCCTGGGCATCAGCGATGGCGAGTCGCTTTACGCGGTCCGCTATTCGACAGAGGGGAAGTCACGATCTCTTTTCCACAGCGCAAGTCGCGATGCGACTGCAGAGATAGCACCCGATGCTGGTCGATTTTCCAGGGGGGCACGCGCAATTGTCTCCGAGCCGCTGAGCAATCTCGAGGCGGACTGGGTGCCTGTGCCGGAAGCGAGTTTCCTTAGAATTACCGGCGGCAAAATTTCCTGCGAGCCATTCATTCCAACACCGCCTTGATATCCGGGTTACTCTCTTAAGGCAGGCATGGGGTTCTTTGCAGAGAATCGATTTAACATAAGTTTGATTACGTGATAGACCTGAGCGTCGTTTGGCATATACTAAAGTGGCCCGGCAAGACATGGTGGCGCAACCGTACTGACAATAACTAATAACAAAAGGCGGAAATTCTAAATGAGCGTGTTTTCGGGATCGTCCATATCGTGGACGGCGGCTGCCGCCGTCGGTCTTTTGTTCTTAAGCGGTTCCTTGTCCGGGTACGCACAAACCGCGCCCACGCCGGGTGATCCCAAACCGGATATCAATATCGTGGGCCCGACCCGCGATCCGGCGGATATCCGCGATGAAGGCCTGAAGCAGCAGAACGAACCGGCCTGTGCTATTCGCCCGGGCAACAGCAATTGTGTCATCTGTTTCTTTAATGACTATCGAACGGTCGATATTCCCGGTCACGCCGACGCATGGATCGGGCAGGCGGAAAGTTGCGATGCGTCCAATACCTGGACCAGCCGGATCGTGCCTGGTCATCCGACGCATCCGTCGCCGATCGATGGCCGGTTTGCTGCTGATCCGCGGGCCATTGCCTTGCCGGGTATGACCATCCATGGCTTTATTGCCGGTTATCGTGACCAGGATCGTGGTGTCATCGCGGTGCAGCACTGGCTCGAGAATAACAAGGACGATTTCGATTTCTACGAGCCGGGCCTGAACACGATTATCGTGGACGAAGGGACTGAAGGGCGTTTCATCGACAAGCCCGATTTCCTCGCGGTGCTCGATGAGTCAGAACCGCAGAACATCGTGTCGATATCGACGCTGATGGAGAACCCGGAGCTCGGCACGATCACGCGCGAATATCCGGCCGGTACCTTATATGCGGCCTACGCGGTCTTCACGGGCAGCCAAAGCGTCAAGATTCTCGTCAAGACGTCCGATGACTGGGGCGTCACATGGCGCAACAAGGTCACCAAGTTGACCGAGAGTCAGAACCTTGTGACGGGCATCACCCTGACGCACATGAACGGCATCGTCATGGCGATGTGGCGCCAGGTGATCGATGGCAACGACGTCGACGCGATGTATTACGCGATGACGACCAATGGCGGCAATGGCTGGTCGAAACCCGAGTTGCTGACCAACATCTGCAAGTTCGACCAACCGAGTGCAACATTCACGAACCAGGTGACGTTCCGCACGAACGATTTCCCATGGCTCGCGAACGACGGCAAGAACATTTACGCGTTTTACACCGAACGCCTCGGGAATTGTGCAACAGGTTCGCCGAAAGTCGTCATGCGCCATACGTCGGACGGACAGACCTGGAGCGATCCTCAGCAGGTGAGTGATGGCTCGGGCGCCGAGTTCATGCCCGCCGCTTTCGGTGCGCGCGGCAAGGTGCAGGTCGCCTGGTACGACACGCGTCGCGAGGCTATACCTGTCACCCCGACTCAACCCTTCGTCGCCGATTTCATTCCCGAGCTGGGAGTGCGCGTGAATCGCAAGGTTGACGTCTTCACGGCACGGGTGACGTCGGATGCAGACGGGAACAACGTGCAGGTCTCGGAATCGGTTCAGGTCAGCCACTACCGCAGCGCAGTCAATGCTGAAGATAAGAATGGCTTGCGCTATGAGATCGAAGCATCGTTCTCCAACGCGATGATGTACAAGAGTGGTTTGCTGGCGTTCCTCGGTGACTACTTCACGGTCACCGCCGAGGAATTTCGGCCGAGAGCATCGGGTGGTTGGGAGGCGAACAGTTCGCCACTCCCGTCGCCGAACAGCAACCTCGTCGATTTTTTTGTTGCTTACACCGATAACCGTGACGTTCGTGGTGACATCCTGTTCGGTGATGGCGCCGCGACCAAACCCTATACGCCGCCACAAAACGTGCCGGCAAGTTCAGGTGCTGCACAGGCCTCGCCGTCACAGGAGTCCGATGAGCCGGTATCGGTCGCCGAGGTGTCACAGGGTACCGACGAGCGACGCAGCACGGAAGGTGTTGAAGACGCGCTTACAGATCCCGCCGTGGCCGTGTGTGAATTTGGTACCGATGCAGACCGGACCCGCGATTCGAATATCTACGGGTCCGTCATTCGCGACCGGCTGCGACTCAGCTCGCCGGTCGGCTCGCGCCCGTTATCAGGCATCCTGCGTGCGATACCCTTCGTTGCGAACAACGTAACGGGTGAAGAGCAGGCGTACCGCCTGTATATCGCGAATCAGCCGGGTGAGGACCCGATCTGGCACCGTGCCTCTTTCCGGCAAAAGCCGGATCGTGCGCCGTTCTCTCCGGCGCAGCCGCCGGCGTTGACTGAAGATGTGTTAATCCAGCCGAACTCCAGCGTTGCAAGAACCGTATTCCTCGTATCGGTGGACCTCGGGGCAACCGTCGATGTGCAGATTTTCGATGGCGCGTGTTCCGACGCCGCGGACCAGGTCAGTCCCTCGAACCCACTCGCATTCGCGACAGCTTGCGATGTCCTTGGCAGTATTACTATCGGTGGCGTGAGCACGGCTGGCGATTTGCAGCAACCCGACTACCTCAGCACGGTCTGCGAAGGCGATCCGGACTGTGCCAACGTGCTGGTGACGGAACTGCATAATCCGTTGATCGAGAACCCGTTGATCGAGAACCCGCTAATCGAGAACCCGCTGATCGAGAATCCGCTGATCGAAAACATGGAACTCGAGAATCCGCTGATCGAAAATCCGCTCATTGAAAACCCGCTGATCGAGAACTATGGATTCGAGAACCCGCTCATTGAAAACCCGCTGATCGAAAACCCACTCATTGAAAACCCGTTGATCGAGAATCCGCTCATCGAGAACCCATTGATTGAGAATCCGCTCATCGAGAATTCAACACTCCCGGATGGCACGGCCATCACGTATGCGGACGTGACGGCTGTGATCCGCAACGATGGCAACGTTACAACGTCGTACAACGTTGACGTGACCGCAGCCGGTTTCGACTCGACCGCGGGCGGCGATCCGGTTTCGCAGCTCATTCTCTGGAAGCAGTACGTCTACGGCACAGCGCGCGATTGCAAGTATGTGCCTGAAGCGCGCAACCAGGTCTTGGCCACGATCAATAATCCGGATAACGAATTGTCGATCGCCTCGATTACCGATCCGTTTGCAGGTGAGGGCAGCATCATTCTCGCGCCCGGTGAGCAGGGATTCATTACCTACCGTTTCTTCGGCACGGTCGATGAACTCGCAACGGCCAAGGT
>JAHEGH010000007.1:66525-85043 GCA_024639825.1 Gammaproteobacteria bacterium | reverse complement strand
TCGCACCGTCCGTATTCGCAACGCTGAATGACATACAGCTCCCACCGGGTTTCGTCATTGAGGAATACGCTGACGTGCCACAAGCACGGTCTCTCGCTCTGGGTGACAAGGGCACGCTGTTTGTGTCGACCCGCAAGGCCAGGTCCGTATACGCCGTGGTCGAGAACGACGACGGCTCGACGCGCACGATCGAAATACTGGATGGCATGAGCACGCCAAACGGAATCGCTTTTCACGAGGGCGATCTGTATGTGGCGGAAATCGATCGTGTCTATCGCTACGCAAATATTGAAGATAATCTCGACGACGTTCCTGACGGTGAACTGCTGGATATCGATTTGCCGTCGGACAGTCATCATGGCTGGCGCTACATCGGTTTTGGACCGGACAATATGCTGTATATCAGCATAGGGGCGCCCTGCAATGTGTGTGACGAATACGGCTATGCGCAGATTATTCGCGTGAACCCTGATGGGACCGGTCGCGAGACCTATGCTTCGGGTGTTCGGAACTCCGTCGGCTTCACGTGGCATCCGGAGTCGGGCGATCTGTGGTTTACCGATAACGGGCGTGACATGATGGGCGATGACATTCCGCCCTGCGAGCTGAACCGCGCCGAACGTCAGGGGCTACACTTTGGCTACCCATACTGCCATGGGGGCGATATTGCGGATCCGAAATTTGGCAAGGGACGGCAGTGCGAGAATTACACGCCGCCGGCACAGAACCTGGGACCCCACGTAGCACCGCTCGGGGTGAAGTTCTACACCGGCGATATGTTTCCGGCAGAATATCGAAATCAGGTGTTTATTGCGGAACATGGCTCGTGGAACCGGTCGAAGAAGATAGGTTATCGGGTCTCGCTCGTGCGCCTGGAAGGAGATGAGGGCGTATCCTATGAGCCGTTCGCTTTTGGCTGGTTGCAGGGTCAGTCGGTGTCGGGAAGGCCGGTCGACCTGATCGTAAAGGAAGACGGATCACTGCTGGTCAGCGACGACTTCGCCGGCAAAATATATCGCATCAGTTATGTCATTGATGCCAACTAGAGGCTTGAATGTATGAGTAGCAGTCATTTTGTGTTTCGGTTCTTAGGGGCAATCTGGCGCGGCGCTAACGGCTTGCGCAAAGTCCTGCACCTGTTCCTGATGCTGTTTCTCTTCCTGATGTTCCTTGGCGTATTGTCTGGCGAGACGCCTCACCTGATTCCGCAGCGAGCCGCGCTGTACGTGCAACCTGTCGGTTCGCTGGTCGAGCAGGTGGCAGGCAATCCCTATGATCGTGCGGTTGCAGAGCTCACCGACAACGCAACGCCACAAACCCTGGTCTCTGATGTTGTCGAAGCGCTGGACTACGCAGCTGCAGACGACCGTATTGAAGTTGTGCACCTTGAGCTGTCCGCTCTCGGTGGAGCCGGACTCAGCAAACTCCAGCGTGTGGCAAAGGCGATGGCGCGATTCCGGGAGTCTGGCAAGCGCATTATTGCGAGTGCGGATTTCTATTCGCAGCAGGGCTATTACCTGGCGGCGCATGCCGACGAGGTATACATGCACCCCGAGGGTATTGTCTATCTGCAAGGCTATGGTGCCTATCGCAACTACTTTAAGGATGCGATCGACCTCCTGCGTATCGACTGGAACGTTTTCAAAGTCGGCACGCACAAATCGTTCGTCGAGCCTTATACCCGTATGGATATGTCGCCCGAGGACAGGGACTCGCGCACGCGCCTGATTGAGCAGTTCTGGTCGATGTATGAGGATGATGTCGTCGCTGCGCGCGGCCTGCCTGAAGGCGCGGTCAACGATTACTCGCAGAATCTGGTCGACTACGTTGCAAGCGCGAACGGTGACATCTCGCAGGCGGCGCTGGATCGCGGCCTGGTCGATGATCTGCTCGGCCGCGCCGAGCTTCGGGAAGTATTTCAGGGCTACGTGGGCGTCGATGAGGACGACGAGTCGATGTATCCGGCCGTGAGCTTTACTCAATATCTCGGACAAATGCGCTTACTCGGTGGTGATCGAATCAAGTCGGAGAACGTCGCAGTAATCGTTGCCGCAGGTGACATACTGGATGGCTCACAGCCGCCAGGCGTAATCGGTGGAGACTCCACCGCCATGTTGCTACGGCGTGCGTTGACCGACGAGTCTGTAAAGGCGTTGGTACTGCGCGTGGATAGCCCGGGCGGGAGTGTGTTTGCATCCGAGGTGATTTCGCAGGAGATTGAGGCGCTGCAGGAGGCCGGTAAGCCGGTAGTAGCGTCCATGGGCAGTGTTGCGGCATCGGGTGGCTACTGGATTTCGGTCGTTGCGGATCGTGTAATCGCGAGTCCCGCGACAGTAACCGGGTCGATCGGGATTTTTGGCATGGTGCCAACGTTCCAACGCACCCTTGAGGCGGTTGGCGTCGCAACCGATGGAGTAGGGACCACACCCTGGTCTGGCGAACTCCGTAGCGATCGTGAAATGGGTCAGCACACGAAGCAGTTATTCCAGATGGTGATTGAAGACGGGTACAACGATTTCATTTCCGGTGTTGCAGAGAACCGTGAGCTCGACAAGAACTACGTTGACTCAATCGGGCAAGGGCAGGTTTGGACAGGTAATGACGCCTTTGAGAACGGACTCGTGGATCAGTTAGGCGATATCGATGACGCGGTTGTCGCAGCAGCCGAGTTGGCGGGCCTGGCTGAGGGTGAGTACGGTCGCAAACTGATCGAGAAGAAACTGACATCGACGGAACAAATGATCCTGGATCTCCTGACTGTTGCGCGCATCGCAGGCATCGATCCTGCGGCGTTCGTCAGTGCTCCGACGCAAATCGAGGTGTTTGCGTATCGCGTGCAGGAATTGTTGTCGAGTGTTAGCAGATTCAACGATCCGAAAGGTGTGTACTCGCACTGTTTCTGCGAGCTCAACTGACGCCCGGAAAGCACTATTTTGAATTGAAAGGTATTTCAGTTCCAGTGAAGAATTACCTTGCCTGACTGGCCGGACTCCATGAGTTCAAAGGCAGGTTGGAATTCGCCGATATCAAAATGGTGCGTGATGATGGGCTCCATGTTGAGTCCGCTCTGCAACATGCTCGACATCTTGTACCAGGTCTCGAACATCTCGCGGCCATAGACGCCTTTCAGTATCAGTCCTTTGAAGATGACATCGTTCCAGTTAATGGCCATGTCGCCCGGTGGGATGCCCAGGATGGCGACTTTGCCGCCATGGTGCATCGTGCGCAACATGTCGCGGAATGCCTGCGGGTTGCCCGACATCTCCATACCCACGTCGAAGCCCTCGATCATGCCGAGTTCATTCATTGTCTCATTGATGCTTGTCGTCGTGACATTGATCGCGCGCGTTGCACCCATCTTGCGCGCCAGGTCCAGGCGATAGTCGTTTACATCTGTGATCACGACGTGGCGTGCGCCGGCGAAACGCGCAATTGCCACAGCCATGATGCCGATAGGACCTGCGCCTGTGATTAGTACGTCTTCGCCGACTAAATCAAACGATAGCGCAGTGTGCGTGGCGTTCCCCAGCGGATCGAGAATTGACGCCATATCGTCCGTAATAGCATCGGGAAGTTTGAAGACATTGAAGGCTGGAACCGACAGATATTCGGCGAACGCGCCCGGGCGATTCACGCCAACACCAACCGTGTTCATGCAGAGGTGACGGCGACCGGCTCGACAGTTACGACATACGCCGCAGGTGATGTGGCCTTCGGCAGAAACGCGGTCGCCAATCTCGAAGCCTTTAACCTCGATGCCCATGTCGACGATCTCGCCACTGAACTCATGGCCAACCGCCATCGGTACCGGGATCGTTGCCTGCGCCCATTCGTCCCACTTAAAAATGTGAATATCGGTTCCGCAGATCGCGGTTCGCTTAACCCTGATCAGCACATCGTTGTGACCAACCTGAGGCTTCTCGATGTCCTCCATCCAGATGCCGCGTTCCGCTTTTGCCTTGACCAGCGCTTTCATGAAATCACCCCAAGTTCACGACCGACGTCTGTGAACGCATCGATCGCCTTGTCCAGTTGCTCACGCGTGAGGCCGGCAGACATCTGCGTGCGGATACGAGCCTGGCCCTTCGGTACGACCGGGAATGAGAAGCCTATGACATAGATACCGCGCTCGAGAAGCCTGTCCGCCATGGTCGTCGCGAGCTTTGCGTCGCCCAGCATGACCGGGATGATCGGGTGCTCGCCGGGTTTGAGTTCAAACCCACGCTCAGTCATCTTGCTACGGAAGTAGGCCGCGTTGTCATGCAGTTGCTGTTGCAGTGAGCTGTCGCGCTCCAGCAGGTCGAGGACAGCGATTGACGATGCCGCGATCATGGGGGCGACCGAGTTCGAAAACAGGTAGGGGCGCGAACGTTGGCGCAGCCACCCTACGACTTCTTTGCGGCCTGAGGTGTAACCGCCGGATGCGCCACCCAGCGCCTTACCGAGCGTGCCGGTGATGATGTCGATACGACCCATGACACCGCGATACTCGTGCGTGCCTTTGCCGTGCTCGCCGAGGAAACCGGCTGCATGGCAGTCGTCGATCATGGTCAGTGCATCAAATTCGTCGGCCAGTTCGCAGATGCCTTCGAGGTTGGCTATGGTGCCGTCCATGGAGAACACACCGTCGGTGACGATCATGCTGACGTTGGCATCCTTCGCCGCTTCAAGCTGCACCCGCAGGTCCGCCATGTCGTTGTTCGCATAGCGATAGCGGCTGGCTTTGCAGAGGCGAATGCCGTCGATAATGCTGGCATGGTTCAGCGCGTCGCTGATGACGGCATCCTCGGGTCCCAGTATGGTCTCGAAGAGCCCGCCGTTGGCGTCGAAGCAGGACGGGTAGAGGATGGTGTCCTCCGTGCCCAGGAACGCACTAATGCGATCCTCGAGGGTCTTGTGAATCGTCTGGGTTCCACAGATGAAACGCACGGACGCCATACCATAGCCATAGTCGTCGAGCGCCTTGTGGGCGGCTGCGATGACTTCAGGGTGATTTGCAAGTCCAAGGTAGTTGTTGGCACAGAGATTCAGGACCTCCGTGGTGTCTCCGTTGGACTGTACGGTGATGGCAGCCTGTTGCGGGCCGGCGATCAGGCGTTCGGTCTTGAACAGGCCTTCGTCGTGCAGGGCATTGGTTTGCGCCGCAAGGGAGTTGAGAAATTCAGCAGGCACGGGATTGCTCTTGAAGGTTGAAGGACGCAAAGTATATCAGGACGGTAACGGAGAAAGATCGTGGCTGACCGCACTTTAAGGCTCGACAGATGGCTGTGGTTTACGCGCTTTTACAAGACGCGTTCCGCGGCCATTACGGCCGTGCAGGGCGGACATGTACGCCACAACGGTGAGCGTGCGCGCAGCTCGACAAAGGTCGCGGTTGGCGACCAGATTCGGCTCGTTCGAAACCAGCTCATCTACGAATTGAGGGTCGAGGATATTCCTTCGCGGCGCGGGCCCGCGCCCGAAGCGCAGGCATGCTACAGCGAGTCGGAGGCGAGCATCGCTGCGCGTGAAGGCCATCTGGCAGACCTTCGCAGCGACCGCCTGCAGATGCCGACGACCCCCGGAAGACCCGACAAGCACACGCGCCGCAAGCTGCGCGAGAGGAACCGTGGAAAGGATTGAAAATCCGGATGAATACGAGTGCCCGTCTCGTAATTAATACCCTATAATCGCCCGCCACGGCCCCGCAGTCGCGGCGCCAAGACGAATCCACCGGAAGTGGACGAACGGAGTGTGGCATGAGTTTCATCGATCAACCGGCTGCGCAACCCAGCAGCATTCCCTACATCAATGATAATTATCTTGCTGACGAACAGACCATTGTTCGGGAGCTGGCGGCGAGGGCGGATACCGGGGATGCGGCACGCCGCAAGATTCTGGATACCGCGGCCCAGCTGGTTCGGGCCGTGCGCAAAAACACCGAGAACGATGGCGGCATTGAGGCCTTCCTCCAAAAGTATGACCTGTCGTCTGACGAAGGCGTGCTGCTCATGTGTATAGCCGAAGCGCTGCTGCGAATTCCGGATGCCGATACCGCCGATCGGCTGATCGCCGACAAGATTACCGCCGCCAAGTGGCAGGACCATGTTGGTACCAGCGATTCACTGTTTGTAAATGCGTCAACCTGGGGCCTGATGCTGACTGGCAAAATCCTGACGATGGATGACATGGCGACGGGCAACCCGACGCGACTGCTCGGCAAGCTCGTTAGCCGGGCTGGCGAGCCCGTTGTGCGGACTGCCATGCGCCAGGCGATGAAGATCATGGGTCACCAGTTCGTCATGGGACGCAATATCGGTGAGGCCCTCAAACGAGCGATGAAAAGCACCGACCTGCCATATCGTTACTCCTTCGACATGCTGGGCGAATCCGCGCTTACCGCTGCCGACGCACAGCGTTACCTCGATAATTATCACGAGGGCATCAAAAGTATCGCCAAAGGTCCTCAGATTGACGCCCCTGATGTGTTCGCGGCGCCCGGTATCTCGGTGAAACTGTCGGCGCTCCATCCTCGTTATGAGTATTCGCAGGAAGAGCGTGTCATGGCCCAACTGGTCCCTGCGGTTCTCGAACTCGCGAAGCACGCGAAAGATGCCGGTATCGGTTTGACCATCGACTCCGAGGAAGCACACCGGCTCGAAATGTGGCTCGGTATTTTCGAGCGCATATACCGGGACCCGGCACTCGATGGCTGGGACGGATTTGGCGTGGCCCTGCAAACCTACCAGCGACGCGGTAATGACGCGCTACGTTTCCTGATCGGACTGGCCGACGACGTCGGTCGTCGTATTCCCGTGCGCCTCGTGAAAGGAGCGTATTGGGACAGCGAGATTAAGTGGGGGCAGGAGCAGGGGCTGGAAAGCTATCCTGTCTTCACGCGCAAGTCCCATTCGGATATTTCCTATCTGGCAGCCGCGCGAGCCGCACTCGATGCCGGCGACAGGATCTATGCGCAGTTCGCAACCCACAATGCACACACGCTTGCCAGCGTTCTGCACTTCGCGGGATCGCGTCGCGATTATGAGTTCCAGCGGCTTCATGGCATGGGCGAGGAGTTGTATGCCGAAGTCGTCGATCCGGCGAAGCACGATCGTCCGTGTCGTGTGTATGCGCCTGTTGGCAATCATGAAGACCTGTTGCCGTACCTTGTGCGTCGTTTGCTCGAGAACGGCTCAAACACGTCATTCGTCAACAAAATTGCGGACGAATCCATCGATGTCATGGACATCATCGCTGACCCGCTGGAATTGGCGGCCAAGCATGACTACGCGGCACACGACCGGATCCCGACGCCGGGCGACATTTTTCAGCCGGAGCGTGAAAACTCACGCGGTGTAAACCTGCCGGATAGAGGCGTAAGCAGGCAATTGCTTGCGGATCTCGATGCGGCCAGCAAGAAGCCGATTACGGCAAAACCGATCATTGGTGGCAAGGAAATGAACGGTAAGGAGGATCCATCCGTCAATCCTGCAAATACGTCGGAAGTCATTGGCGTATGCCATCAGGCCAACGAAGAGCATGTCGACAGGGCAATTGAGTTGTCGGTCGCTGCTCAGCCTGCCTGGGATCGTTTGGGTGGCGATGAGCGCTCGAATATTCTTGACTGCGCAGCAGACTTGTTCGAAAAGCACAGTGACGAGCTATTGCGACTGTGTGTGATGGAGGGGGGCAGGAGTATTCCCGACTCAATCTCGGAGCTGCGCGAGGCCGTTGACTTCATGCGTTACTACGGTGCGCAGGCCAGGAAGCACTACGGCGAGCCTACAGTGATGCCCGGACCAACCGGAGAGCGCAATACTTACAGCATGCGTGGGCGGGGCGTGTTCATCGCCATCAGTCCCTGGAACTTCCCACTGGCAATTTTCACAGGGCAGGTTACCGCGGCTCTGGCAGCGGGTAACGCGGTGCTGGCTAAACCGGCGGCGCCCACACCGCTCGTTGCGTACCGGGCAGTACAGTTATTGCACGAAGCGGGTGTGCCAGCGGACGTGCTGCATTTTATTCCTGGCAGCGGAAGACTCGTTGGCGGTCGGGCTGTAGCGGATCCTCGCGTAGCCGGTGTGGTATTCACAGGGTCCACCGAAGTCGCCCAGACGATTAACCAGACACTGGCGCACAGAGACGGTCCGATCGGTGTGCTGATCGCCGAGACGGGCGGTCAAAATGCGATGTTTGTGGATAGCTCGGCATTGCCCGAGCAGGTTGTCCACGATGCTATCTATTCAGCATTCAACAGCGCCGGTCAGCGGTGCTCCGCCTTGCGTCTGCTTTGTGTGCAGGAAGAGATCGAGCCGCGAACCCTGAGTCTGCTAAAGGGATACATGGATGAGCTCGTCATTGGCGACCCCAGGCACCTGTCCACCGACGTTGGGCCGGTCATCGATGACCCGTCGCGGGTGACACTGGAAGCGCATGTCGAGCGCATGGCGAAAGAGCAAACCTTAGTGCATCGCTGTGCGTTGCCGGCTGAGACCAGCGTTGGCACTTACTTCGCACCCACATTGGTCGAGATTGACGACATCAGTGCATTGAAGCGCGAGGAATTCGGTCCGGTGTTGCATGTACTCAAGTTCAAGAGCCGCCACCTCGACAAGATGGTCGCGGCAGTCAATTCGACAGGCTTTGGCCTGACGATGGGTGTACACAGTCGTATTGATTCGCGGATAGCCGGCCTTGCGGCGGATTGCGGTGCAGGCAACCTGTATGTGAACCGCAATATGATTGGTGCCGTAGTTGGCGTTCAACCATTTGGCGGAAGAGGCCTGTCTGGTACCGGGCCGAAAGCTGGCGGGCCAAACTATGTGCAGCGTTTCGGCACGGAGTTCACTCTGAGCAATAACATCTCTGCGGTTGGAGGCAATGCCAGCCTGCTGACCCTCGGCTCCGATTAATGGCGGCGGTTAGTGTTTTCGACATCTTTAAGATAGGGGTTGGTCCGTCCAGTTCGCATACGGTCGGACCAATGAAGGCCGCTCGGACATTTGTTGACAGCCTTGAAGGTCAGCCTGCTGCCAGGATAAAGGTCACGTTGTTCGGTTCACTGGCCTGGACGGGCAAAGGTCACGGGACGGACTCGGCTATCCTGCTCGGACTGGCCGGGCACGATCCGGAGACGGTCGATCCGGACGCCGTCGATAGTATCCTGGCAAGTACTCGTGCCGAAGAACGCATCGACATCGAATTCAATTACGAGCGGGAGCTCGAACGCCATACCAATGGCATGACGTTTGTGGCGCTGGACGAGCAGGGCAGCACACTGCGACAAGACGACTACTTTTCACTCGGCGGTGGCTTCATTGCCCGCAATGATGAGCCCGAAGCCACGACCCACGACACCGAGCCGCCGTTGCTGTATTCGACCAGCCAGTCGTTGCTCGAGCTGGCTGAGGCTAACGGCCTGAGCATCGCCGATCTCGTCTTCAGAAACGAGCAAACCTGGCGAGACGCGGACGAAATCAATGCCGGCATTGATGGCATCTGGAAAGCGATGAACGCCTGCATCGAACGCGGCATGCGTACGGAAGGCGTGTTGCCCGGCAAGATGTCGGTACTTCGTCGAGCGTGCAAGCTTTCCAGGAGGCTCAACCAACGAGGAGATCCGCAGGCCCTCGATGCATTGGAGTGGGTGAACGTGTATGCGATCGCGGTGAACGAGGAGAACGCCGCTGGTGGCCGGGTTGTCACATCGCCGACTAACGGTGCTGCTGGAATTATTCCTGCGGTGCTGCGCTTCTACGTCGACTTCGTGCCTGGCGCTGATGCTGCTGGTATCCGCAGGTTGCTTCTAACCGCTGGTGCCATCGGTATCCTGTACAAGGTCAATGCCTCGATTTCGGGGGCAGAGATGGGCTGTCAGGGTGAGGTCGGCGTCGCTTGCTCCATGGCGGCCGGTGGTCTTGCGGCGGCGTTTGGTGGTTCGAATGACCACATAGAAGAAGCCGCTGAAATCGGAATGGAGCACAACCTCGGGCTGACGTGCGATCCGATCGGCGGGCTGGTGCAGATCCCGTGCATAGAGCGCAATGCGATGGGTGCTGTAAAGGCGATCAATGCGGCCAAGCTTGCCATGCACGGTGACGGTACACACAAGGTCACGCTCGACCAGGTCATCGCGACAATGCGGCAGACGGGGCTCGACATGTCGTCGCACTACAAGGAAACCTCCAAAGGCGGCCTCGCCGTTAACGTTCCGGAATGCTAGTGATGAACCAATCGGTGGGCGGCAGGCAAGCTCCTGTCTGAATGACTTCGCCGGCAGCAATATGCAATCTGCGTCGTATAAAGTGCCGGTAACATTAGACGGTCTCCTTGAGCCGTTCGACATGGACAATCAGTCCGTCTGTCGTTTTCATCAGGAGTTCGAGTTCATCGATTGACAAGTCATCCAAATGTTCAAGGTTGTATTCGATCGTGTCGATGATCTGTCTGGCCGGCCGCTGCACGGGTCTCATGAAGTAGCCAGTAATACTGGCTACGATAGTCCCGAAAAAGACGATCGATCCAATGATTATCCAGGTGCCGCCTATTGCCTGTCCGAGCCCGGACGTTGGCGTGTCAGCGATCCCAGCCGTCGAGAGTGCCGCGACACCCCAGTACAGAGCTTGGCCATAGGTACTGATGCTCGCGCCATCGGCGCCGCGCTCCGCAAGAAACAATCCGGCAGAAAAGATTAGCCAGAGGATGACCAGCAGGAGAACCACTTTCAGGAAGTGGGTTTGTCGAGTTATTGATTCGATGTATCGACCCAGCCTGGGTGTATGAGCCACGCGAAGCCTCACAGGCCGATGTCGTGAGTCACGTCTTATACCCCTGGAAATGCCTTGCGACCGCTTAGCCATGGGTTGTCTCCTCGGATGCAGTAGGAGCAGTATCGGATATTGAGCAGGAATCGCAACATCGCTTATCGACCCATGCTCGTCGTCATAGCGGAGTACACTGGTGGGGCACGTGGATCGGTCCACTGTTTCCGATTTTCAGACAAGTTGTGGAAATATGAATAGATTAACCGGCAGCATGTTGGTGTTACTCGTTGGGCTCTCTGGCTGCGTGCTCTCGATTGAGCCTGTTATTTCGGAATCCGAGTCAACGTACGATTCACGCTTGCTCGGCGAATGGGAGCAAGTATCGGGTTCGGATCGTGCTGTCGTCTCAGCGGGTCAGGACAATACCTATGTCATCGAGTATTCGAGTGACAGGCGGGTAGGCAGATTTCAGGCACGACTCGGTGTGCTTGGAGGTCTGCAGGTTCTCGATATCTGGCCCACCCCAAGTGACGAAGATCAGGAACAACCGCAAGCCGGATTCCTTATTGCAGGACATGCGCTTCTCTCGATCGAAATCGATCAGGACGAGGTCAGTGTAGCGGGACTCGAGCCGGACCCACTGCTCGCGAGTATTCGTGCCGGCAGCGTGAAGGCGACTTTTCGACAGAATGAGGATCAGTTGATTCTTACTGGGACGACAGAAGAATTGCGTTCCATGCTCAGTCCGTATCTGTTGCGCTCCGGGGTCTTGAGCGATTCGTTAGTCTGGCGGCGTGCACAGAAGGATCGACAAGAGTTGGATCCGGTTGATGTGCCTTGTTTCGAATCGGCGGCCTGGCGCGAGGCAGATCAGCTTTTTCATCGCGACCTGCATTGGCTGGGCGGAGATGTTGCGTCAACAGTGGATCTGGGTGGCAATCGCCTGCTTTGGCTGTTCGGTGATTCGTGGATCGATCCTTCGGCAAGCGGCTTGCGGAAGAACGGATATATGGTGAGTAACAGCGTCGCTATTCAATCTGGGAGGGATCCCAGTGCGGCCGAGATTTCATATTATTGGGGGAGTACCGTCGACGGTACGCCGACCGCCATGTTTCCCGACCGCGACGGCGAATCACTTTGGTTCGGCAATGGCGTACTGGTGGATGACCGACTGGTTCTGTTTTTCGGCCGCGTGATCCGCAATACGGGAACGGGACTCGGCTTCGAAAATGTCGGCTGGACCGCAATGATGGTCGAGAACCCGGATGCAGAACCCTCAGAGTGGCGAGTGCGGTCACTTGAGACGCCACAGAACCCCATGGGCATACTCGTCGGGTTCGCGGGCGTGCTGCAAATGGGCGAACATGTGTACGCCTTCGGGTCGCCGAATCCGATTAAGTCGCATCCCATTTATGCAGCGCGTTGGCCCATGGAACAGGTTCGCCGCGGCAATTTGCTTGAGCCTGAGTGGTGGGCGGGTGAACGGCTTGGCTGGGTACCCAATTCGTCCAGTACGCCCAGATGGCCCTTATTTGAAAATGGTGCGCCAGAGCTAACGATTCACTTTGATGAGTCAACGCAGCGATTTCTTGGAGTACATACACAGGGCTTCGGGCAAGCAGTTGTGACTATGCGAGCAGCACCAACGTTGACCGGCCCTTGGTCAGCGCCGCACATACTCTACCAACCTCCGGAGCATCACCAGGCAGACGTCATGATCTATGCTGGCAAAGCGCATCCGCAACTGCGCGGCGCAGACCTGGTTGTGACATACGCGACGAACACCGGCAATTTTAGCGAGCATTTTTCTAACCCTTTGAGCTATTACCCGCACTTCGTGAGGCTCACGAGGTGCGACTAGCGTGTTGTCGGATAGGTTTTTAAATGAGGCAGCAATTCTTTTCCAAACTCACTGAATGATAGAAAGGATCTGGCTTGATGGAAATCTTCGAGTATGTGGCGGTCCTCACATCGATCATCATCGGCCTTGGTATGGCGCAGCTACTGTTGGGCCTGACTCGGCTTATTCAAAATCCGGAGCAAGCGAAGCCCTATTGGGTTCATCTCGGCTGGGTGCTCTACATGTTCATTTTCTCTGTGTTCTGGTGGTGGTGGGAGTTCAGACTCGGCACCATCGTTGTGTGGACATTCGGCGTTTACCTGTTCGTAATTCTGTACGCGTTTCTGGTCTTCCTATTATGCGCACTGTTATTTCCGGTCAGTTTTTCGGGCCAGGACGGTTTCAAAGGCTACTTCTATGCAAAGCGCGCCTGGTTCTTTGGCGTGTTTGTTCTGACGCAGTTGACAGATGTTGGCGACGCTGTGATTAAGGGTATGGACTATTTCTACAGCCTGGGTCTCCAGTACCCGATTTCTCAATCGATACTCGTGGCCGCTTCCATTACAGCGATCTTTACCAGGAACGAGAAGTTTCACTCGATATTTGTCCTTGCTGCGCTCGCGTATATGGTTTTCAGCGGATTCTCGTTCTATGAGACAGTTGGTTAGGCATAACGAACACTAGTCAAATGTGAAGTGGCTTGTCAGCTTTGGCTCTGTTTGTATCCTGGCTGGGTCGGCCTCTTTTCTCCTGAAAACACGGCTTACTCGATACTTATTCAGAGGAATTGCGAGTAAAATTAGGTCTCGATCTACCCGATCATCGAGCCTTATGGGCCTGTCGCCCCTTTTCTCCTTCTTCGGCTCTCGAAAACTGGAGAATAATATGACCACCAAAGCACATATTGGGGATACGCCCCGTACGCCTGCAGTCGTGCCCGCAATGGGTGAGTCAACGCTCAGCCAGCTCAGTTTGGCGAGCATTGAGAAAGAACTGCGGCAATTGAATGTAAATCTCGCCGAGGCAAACGACATTGCAATGCTGTCAGCATTCGCGGCGATGCCTGCTGATCTCGACAATGACAGCAGAAAAGCCTTGCGCCGGCTTCGTGACAGAATGATGGCAAGGGCGGTAACGCGCGCCGACAGCTAGGATGAGGTCGTGCGTGGTGAGTGATTCACCCCGGTATACAGGACGACTCAAACGGTAGTCTGACTAGGCAGCCTTTTTCTTGGGCCAGTCGTGGACCAGGAGCTTCGTTGCCGGCCGTTCATACAGTGACCAGTCATCCTGGTCGATCTCGACGGACACAACACCGGCGGTAGGCAGATTGCTGGTTAGCCCGGGTACGAGGAAATTCACGAAGTCCGTCAGCCCCGGGTTATGGCCTACGATCATCAGATTATTGAAGCCGTTGTCCTGTGCCACCACAACATCCAGAATTCTGTCGAGCGATGCCAGGTAAAGGCTTTTTTCCTTCTGCAGGAATTCCCTCGGGTAATTGATCGCCTCGGCGATAATCTTGGCTGTGGACCAGGCGCGTGTGGCGGGGCTGGAGACGATGAGCGATGGACGGATGCCATGTTCGAGCATTCTCTCGCCCATAATGGGGGCGTCACGCTTGCCGCGCCGGTTCAGGGGGCGCTTGGCGTCCGGCAGGCTGGCGTCCGACCAGCTGGACTTTGCGTGACGAAGAATCGTTAGTGTTTTCAATGTTCTATCAGTAAAACCTAAATATTACATCAATCCGGTTTGCAGCTGTGCTTCTTCAGTCATCATGCCAACGTTCCAGGGCGGGTCGAAGACCAGGTCCACGGTAACGTCGGAGACCGTCGGGATTACGGCGATTTTCTCACGTGCGTCCTGAACAAGCACGTCGCCCATGCCGCAGCCCGGTGCTGTCAGGGTCATATCGACACTAACCGAGCGCTGGCCATTGCCAAGGGACTTAACGTCGCAGCGATAGACCAGCCCAAGGTTGACGATATCCACAGGTATTTCCGGATCGTAACAGGTCTTAAGCTGCTCCCAGATGACGCTCTCGATGTCTTTGTCCGTTGCGTTTTCCGGAATCGCGGGTGGCGGCACCGGTTCTTTGCCCAGGGCGTCGGCGTCCGCACCAGAGATACGAAACAGGTTGCCTTCTACGTACACGGTGAAGCTGCCGCCCAGCGCCTGCGTGATAAATCCTTCGGTACCTTCGCGCAGCGTCACAACTTCGCCCACGGGAATGATGATCGCGCTGACGTCGCGTATGAGGTTTACGGGTTCATTGGTGTGACCGAACATACTGCAATCTACTCCGTGGTGGCCGGTGTGGTGTCCTGGTTAAGCGCGGAATGCAGTGCATGCCACGCAAGCGTTGCGCATTTTACCCTTGATGGGTAATGGCGGACGCCGTCGAGGGCCCGCAAATTTTCGAGGTTGGCGGCGAGCTCGAGCGCTCGGTCGCCGGTTGTAAGTCGCTCCGCTACCGCAGCCGAGCAGGCCCGCGCCTGTTCGACAGGCAGGCCCGTGACGGTGTCGGTCAGTAGCGATGCCGATGCAACCGAGATCGCGCAGCCGGTTCCTTCGAAACTCGAGGACTCGATTTCTCCTGCTGCATTGACGCGCAGGTACAGCTTCAGCTTGTCACCGCACAAGGGGTTGATGCCGTCGGCTGTATGAGTGGGGTCCTTGAGTCGGCCGAAATGACGCGGATTGCGTGAATGGTCGAGTACCAGCTCGCGGTAGAGGTCCTGCATCTCGTGTGCCGCCTCGTTCATCCGAAAATCTCTTTGGCCTTGCCCAGCGCAGCGATGAGGCGATCAACATCATCGTGGTTGTTATAGAACGCAAGTGACGCGCGGGACGTACCCGAGATGCCGAAGTGCTGCATGACGGGCATCGCACAGTGATGACCGGTACGAATCGCGACGCCCTGGTGGTCCAGAATCGTGCCAAGGTCGTGCGAATGAATATCATCAAGCAGGAAAGATTGTACGCTGGCCTTGTGGCGTGCCTCGCCGATTAGCCGTATGCCTTCGACTTTCCTCAATTCGACGACCATGTAGTCGTGCAAAGCCTGCTCGTAACTGGCGATGTTCGCCATGCCGATGGATTGCAGGTAATCGATGGCGGTACCCAGGCCGACAACACCAGAGATATTCGGCGTACCCGCCTCGAATTTGTAGGGCAGTTCGTTGTAGATCGTCTTGTCGAAGCTGACCTCGAGAATCATATCGCCGCCACCCTGCCAGGGAGGCATCGACTCAAGCAGTTCTTCGCGACCGTACAGGACGCCGGTGCCTGTCGGACCGAACATCTTGTGTCCCGAGAACACGTAGAAATCGCAGCCCAGAGCCTGCACGTCAACATCGAGGTGAGGGACGCCCTGGGCGCCATCGACGAGCACAGGAATACCGCGTCCCTGGGCGTGTTCGATGACCTTCTCAATGGGGCAGACCGTTCCCAGGGCGTTGGCCACGTGCGCAATGCCAATAAGGAAGACCCTTTCATCGATGAGGCCGAGCAGGGTGCTGAGCTCGACTTCGCCTTTGTCGTTAATCGGCGCGACAACGAGCTCCGCGCCCGTTTGCTCGCAAACCAGCTGCCAGGGCACGATATTGGCGTGGTGCTCCAGGTGCGTGATCAGAATCTTGTCACCGGGCTGCAGGCGAGGGCGGCAGAAGCTTTGTGCGACCAGGTTGATGGCCTCTGTTGTGCCACTCGTCAGGACGATTTCAGTGCGCGAGCCAGCATTGATGAAATCCCGGACCTTGTCACGTGCACCTTCGTAGGCCTCGGTCGCTCGATGGCTGAGGGTGTGAACCCCACGATGGACGTTGGCATGGTCCTCCCTCTGATACCGCGAAACTGCGTCAATGACAGCGGCCGGCTGCTGGGCCGATGCAGCGCTGTCCAGGTAGACCAGAGGCTGCCCATGGACGGACTGGTCAAGCGCGGGAAAATCCGCACGCCAGTCTGCTGCCGAGACGGCTTTCGCCGATGCTCCCATCAGGAAAAGTCCTCATCCAGCTGAATGACGACGGCGAGGCGTGCCTCGACCAGCTTGCCAACTGATTCTCGTGCCGATTCGACAGGTATGCGTGAGACAAGGCCCGCCGCGAAGGCGTGGGTAAGAATCCGCTTCGCGTGTTGCCGGTCCAGACCGCGCGTGCGCAGGTAGAAAAGCGAGGTCTCGTCCAGCTGACCCACCGTCGTACCGTGGCTGCACTTGACGTCATCCGTATAGATTTCCAGTTCCGGCTTGGCATCGATCTCCGCTTTCTCGGATAACAGCAGATTATGATTGGCCTGGTCGGCATCTGTGCCGTCCGCGCCTTGATGCACGATTGCCTTGCCATTCCATACGCAGCGGCATTTGCCGTTGAGGATACCGCGGTACTCTTGCCTGGATGTTGCCGGACCAGCGCGATGATCGACGCGTGTGTGATTGTCAATGTGCTGCCCTTCGCCGGCAAGGTAGAGTCCGTCAAAGGATATCTCGGCGCCCGGGTGAGCGATGTCGATGACAATGTCGTTGCGTACGAGTCCACCGCCCAGGTCAAATCCTGTCGATGAGAAGCGGGCATCGCGCCCGACGTTTACGACTGTCCGAGCCGTTTGCACATGGCTGAGGTCACGATCCTGAATACGAACATGGTTTGCAGCGGCGTTGTCGCCAACGTTGATGTTGATCATCACGTTTGCGTAGTGATCGGCGGCCCCGAGGGAGGCGTGGTATTCGATAACTTCGCCACTCGAGTTTGCAGCGAATTCCAACTCGACGTAGGTCTGAGACGTTGCTGTATCCGCAGCGCCATCAATAAGAAGAATGCCGATCGGCTTATTGAGCGGCCCCTCGATACGCAGGCGCAGGCCATCGAGCAGCAGCGCGGTATTCAGTTCGGCCAACGCGCTGTCGGCAACAGGCGGGGATTCCAGCCGCTCCGCGAAAACGCCCTCAGTATCGTCTGGAAGCTGGAGCTCACCGTTCGCTATGACGAACCAGGTGGCGTCAATCGACGCTGTGATCCTTCCGATATCCTCATCGATCTCGGCAGCAACCGTTTCGCCGCCGGCCTCGAGCCAGCGCGACGTGATATCGCGAGCACGCGAGAGATCGGTGTACTTCCAGTCCTCATCACGAGTCGTCGGCAAACGGCCGACGATGTCACGCAGCTTGTCTGTCGGCAGCCGGGTCATCCGTTTGCGGCCTCACGCACCCAGTCGTAGCCTTTCTCCTCCAGTTCAAGTGCAAGCGACTTGTCGCCAGACTTGATGATCTGGCCCTGTGACAAGACATGCACAAAATCCGGTTCGATGTAGTCAAGCAGGCGCTGATAGTGTGTCACCAGCACGATGGCGCGCTCGGGACTGCGCAGCGCATTCACGCCCTGCGCCACAGCCTTGAGGGCGTCGATGTCCAACCCCGAGTCGGTTTCATCAAGAATCGCGAGATCCGGCTCAAGCATTGCCATTTGCAGGATTTCATTGCGTTTCTTTTCGCCGCCGGAGAATCCTTCGTTGACGCCCCGGTTAAGGAACTTCGGATCCATGCCCAGCGTGACCATCTTCTCCTTGGCCAGCTTCAGGAATTCGAACGCATCGATCTCGTCGAGGCCGTGGTGCTTGCGCTTGGCATTCAGCGCGGCCTTTAGCAGGTAGGCGTTGTTGACGCCCGGGATCTCAACCGGATACTGGAAACCGAGGAAAATACCTTCGCGCGCACGCTCCTCGGGCTCAAGCTGCAGCAGATCCTGGCCCTTAAATGTGACCGTACCCGCCGTGACTTCGTAGTCCGAGTGGCCGGCAACGACTTGTGCAAGCGTGCTTTTTCCGGAGCCGTTCGGGCCCATGATGGCGTGCACTTCGCCTGCGTTGACTGACAGTGAAAGGCCGCGGAGGATTTCGCTGTCGCCTATGCGGCTTTTGAGGTTCTTGATTTCGAGCAT
>JAHEGH010000007.1:0-66425 GCA_024639825.1 Gammaproteobacteria bacterium | reverse complement strand
TAACCAACAGCGCCTTCGAGACTGACGTTTAACAACGCCTGGGCCTCTACGGCGAATTCCATCGGGAGTTCTTTGAAGACTTCCTTGCAGAAGCCATTGACGATCATATTCACGGCATCTTCTTCCGAGATGCCACGCTGGCGGCAGTAGAACAACTGGTTCGCCGATATCTTGGATGTCGTCGCTTCGTGTTCGACCTTCGCCGAAGGGTTTTTGATTTCCATGTACGGAAACGTGTGTGCGCCGCAGGTCTTACCGATCAGCAGCGAGTCACACTGGGTATGATTACGAGCGCCTTCGGCCTGCGGCATGATACGGACCAGCCCGCGGTACGACTGTTGTGCCTTGCCGGCCGAAATACCTTTCGAGACGATCGTCGAGCGCGTGTTGCGTCCGATATGAATCATTTTGGTTCCGGTGTCGGCCTGCTGCAGGTTGTTCGTTACAGCGACGGAATAAAACTCGCCGACTGAATTTTCGCCGCGCAGCAGGCAGCTCGGGTATTTCCACGTGATTGCAGACCCCGTCTCCACCTGCGTCCAGGAAATCTTCGAATTGTCGCCGCGACAGTCACCGCGCTTGGTCACGAAGTTGTAGATACCGCCGACGCCGTTCTCGTCGCCGGGATACCAGTTCTGTACGGTCGAATACTTGATCTCGGCGTCGTCGAGTGCAACGAGTTCGACGATCGCAGCGTGCAGCTGGTTTTCGTCGCGCATGGGCGCTGTGCAACCTTCGAGATAACTGACGTAGCTGCCTTCGTCCGCAACGATGAGCGTGCGCTCAAACTGCCCGGTATTGGCGGCGTTGATGCGGAAGTAGGTCGACAGCTCCATCGGGCAGCGAACGCCCTTGGGGATGTAGACGAACGAACCATCACTGAAGACGGCCGAGTTCAGCGCGGCAAAATAATTGTCGCGTCGCGGCACTACCGTACCGAGGTACTTCCTGACGAGCTCGGGATGCTCGATAACGGCTTCTGAAAACGAACAGAAAATTACACCGGCATCGGCGAGCTTGCCTTTAAAGGTCGTTGCAACCGAGACGCTGTCAAAAACAGCATCCACGGCCACGCCAGCGAGGCGGGCGCGCTCGTGCAGCGGAATCCCCAGCTTGTCATAGGTTTCAAGTAGTTTCGGATCGACCTCGTCCAGGCTCTTGGGCCGGTCGTCGTCCGATTTAGGTGCAGAGAAATACGAGATCTCGTTGTACTTGATCTTTGGGTAGTGCAGGTGGGCCCATTCGGGCTCCTCCATTTCGAGCCACTGGCGATACGCTTGCAGTCGCCACTCGAGCAGCCACTCGGGTTCATTCTTACGTGCTGAGATCGCGCGCACGACTCCTTCGTTCAGACCGGGCGGCAGGCTTTCAGTTGCAATATCGGTAATGAAGCCGTGTTCGTATCGTCGGTTGACGAGACTTTCGAGGTTTTCAGATTCAGTTGCCATTGGTTTCCACGTTGATGGGCAGCCCGGCAAAGCGAAATGTCGGTACCGGGCTGTTACTCCGCAAGAGGTCATTGAGCGTTACGTCCTGCAGCGCACGCCGAATAGCGACGTTGATTCGCTGCCAGGCGCCGCCAACACTGCATACGCCTTCGTGCTCGCAATCGCCGTCACTGGCGCTGCACTCAGTGATCGAGACAGGGCCTTCCAGCGCATCGATGACATCGGCCGCGCTGATCTGTTGAGGTGGTCGAGCCAGCCGGTAGCCACCGTTGGCACCTCGCGTTGACGTGACCAGCCCGGCGCGCGCCAGGGATTTCAGCAGTTTGCTGACCGTCGGGACCGCAATGCCTGTCGCCTGAGCGACGTCGGCGGCGCTGCAGACGGTTACCTGGTTCTCGGCCAGGTGGGCGAGCAGGACGGTGCCGTAGTCGGTGAGTTTGCTGATACGTAGCATGGATTTGGCGCTTGCAGGACAATAAGGGACTATTTTAGTCCTATTTGCTGCTCCGGGCCATACCTTCCGGGGAATTCTTGCGAGATTTTGATGTCTTTTAGGTTATCCTACGCGCCACCGACAGACCTGGTTGAAGAAAACTTTGGGCGAAAACTCCGAAAACCTGATCGAGATTCGTGCTCTTAAATACTCGCGCGGCCATCGCGCGATATTTGACGGTCTGAACCTGACCATCAGGCGCGGCGAAATCACCGCGTTGATGGGCCCGAGCGGAACGGGTAAGACCACGCTCCTGCGCCTCATCACCCGGCAATTGATCCCGCAGGAGGGTGCGATTTACGTGGATGGAGTGGATATTTCGACACTCAACCAGACCGAGCTTTACCAGATGCGGCAGCGGTTCGGCATGCTGTTCCAGAACGGTGCCTTGCTGACGGACCTGTCCGTTTTCGAAAATGTCGCATTCCCTCTGCGGGAGCACACCAAGCTCAGTAACCGGCTTATTCGGCATATTGTGCTCACCAAGCTGCACGCAGTGGGCCTGCGCGGCGCTGCTGACATGTTGCCCGCGCAGCTGTCAGGCGGCATGGCAAGGCGCGTAGCGCTGGCTCGCGCCATGGTTATGGACCCCGAAATCCTGATTTACGATGAACCGTTTGTTGGCCTCGATCCCATTTCGCTCGGTGTTATCGTTCGCCTGGTTCGTCGTCTGAATGATGCGCTCGGCATTACCAGCATCGTGGTCAGTCACGACGTTGAGGAAATATCGACTGTGGCCGATCGCAGTTTCCTGCTTTCGGACGGCAAAGTGGCCGCGTCTGGCAGTCCGGACGAGTTGCGTACCGCCAATTCGGAGCTGGTACGCCAGTTCATGCATGGCATGGCAGATGGGCCGGTGGCGTTTCACTTCCAGGCGCCGGGCTATGAAGAGCAGTTACTGGGGCGGGATACCGAGTGAAACAAACATTCACAGACCTCCGCAATAATTTCGTCGAATTCCTGCGGACCTTTGGTGCGTTTCAGCTGTTCTTCCTGCGACTGCTCCGATACTCGCCGGCGATCCTGACGACCCGCATGGGCCTTGTCATCAAGCAGGTGCACAATGCCGGCGCCCAGTCGCTTGTCATTATCATGGTCTGCGGTTTATTCGTAGGTGCGGTACTGGCGCTGCAGGCCTATTCGAATATGTCCAAATTCAATGCGGAGGACTGGACCGGTGTGGCGGCGGCTTTCGCGCTCGTTAAAGAGCTTGGGCCAGTCATGACCGCATTGTTGTTCGCGGGCAGGGCAGGAACAGCGCTGACGTCTGAGATTGGCCTGATGAAAGCAACGGACCAGCTGTCAGCGATGGAAATGATGGCGGTCAACCCGGTACGGCGCGTATTGGTTCCGCGGTTTCTCGGCGGTGTTATCGCCATGCCGTTCCTGGCAGCTATTTTCAGCGCTATTGGTATGTACGGCGCGCACCTGATCGGTGTGGAAGTGTTCCAGGTGGATGTCGGTTCGTTCTGGCAGCAGATTCAGCTGACCGTCGAGATATCAGACGTCAACGAGGGCATCATCAAAAGTGTTGTCTTTGGCGTAGCGGCGAGTCTGATCGCGGTTTGGGAAGGATATAATACGGTGCCAACGGCAGAAGGCGTTGGGCACGCAACAACACGTACGGTTGTAATTACGGCAATAACGGTTCTCGTTTTTGATTTTATGATCACCGCAGCGATGATTTGAGGAAATAGAATGCGGCAAACTCGTTCAGTAGAAATTGGCACCGGCCTGTTCGTGTTGCTCGGGATGAGCTCTTTGTTCTTCCTGACGACGCAGACGACGGGCCGCGACGACTTCAAAGCGGAGTCCGTATATACGGTAGAGGCCCGATTCGAGAATATCGGCAGCTTGCGCACACGTGCGCCTGTGACGATGTCAGGCGTGACGATCGGACGAGTCACAAAAGTTGCGTTCGATGCAACGACGCTTGAAGCCGTCGTGCACTTCGTTATCGATGCACAGTATGACCAGATACCCGATGACACGGATGCCAGCATCCTGACATCCGGTATTCTCGGTAGCCAATATATCGGCCTGCAGGCAGGAGGCTCTGATATGTACCTGGAGGACGGCAGTGAGATCCTGTTTACGCAGTCGGCGATCGTCCTTGAGAACCTGATCGGCAAGTTTCTTGTGAACGCCGGGTCAAGCGATGAGGATTCCGACTAATGCGCAAATTTTTACTTACGTTGGCACTGCTGGCATTCGGCACTGCATCGGCGACTGCAGAAGATTCTCCTAATGCGGTAATCGAGAGTTCAGTTGTATTGCTTGCAGAGCAACTTGATGGTCGCAAGGATGAGCTGTCAGCCAACCGCCAGGAGCTGTACGAGATCATTGACGGCATACTTATGCCCCGATTTGATCAGCGCTTTGCCGCGCAGGTGGTGCTTGCAAAGCATTGGCGTACTGCGAGCGAAGAGCAGCAGGCCAGATTCATTGAAGCGTTCTACCGCGCTTTGTTGCGCAAGTACGCAGACGGGATCCTTGAGTTCGACCCGGACATGATCACGGTCCTGCCGTACCGCGGAGATGCGACCAAGAAGCGCACACGGGTGCGGAGTACAGTCGAGATGGATGACGGCAGCAAGGTTGCGGTTGACTACGAGTTAGTCAAACGCAAGGCAGGCTGGCTGGTCTTTAACGTCGTCATTGAGGGCGTATCCTACGTCCGTAACTTTCGTGCCGAGCTCGATTCGGAGATTCGAGCATCCAGTCTCGATGCTGTGATCCAGCGGCTCGAAGACGAGGCAGGCATTTCGGCCGAGTAAGTGCGATGAGCGAATTTACGATTGAGGATCTGGGCGACGGGCGATTCGCTCTAAGCGGCGAAATGACGTTCGATACCGCCGAGAAGATTCTCAGGGCCAGTGAAGGGGCGTTTGACGAACACACCCAGCTCGAGGTTGATCTCTCCGAGGTCACCATGAGCGACTCGGCTGGCCTCGCACTGCTGCTCGAATGGGTCACGTGGGCGAATCACAGCGTTCGTGAGATTCGCTTTACAGGGATGCCCGAGAAGATTCTTGCGATAGCCAGGACGACGGAAGTGGAGCATTTGCTGACGCGCGGCGAGCGCTGGGCAGGCTTTATCGAAGCACCGGAAGAAGACGTGGTCTAGTAGTCCTCGTCTTCCAGGAACTCATCATAAAACTCGTCATCGTCTTCCACTGGCGGGTTGCCGTCGTAGATCTCGAACCTCTCGTTCTGAAGATACGACTCTCGCAGCGTCACATACGGGTCTTTCGAGTCCTGCATCAAGTCTTCCAGAGATAGCACACGGTGCCTGAGATCAATCGTGCGAAGTACCCACAAGCGATCCCGTACAGAAGAACTGTCCACATGATGCAAGACGTCGAGCTCGATGTTGGCAGGCAACAACACGAGACTCCGTAGCGTCTGCGGACCGAGAAACGGGGCCATAACGTAGGGTCCGGAAGGCACACCCCATACTGCGGCAGTCTGTCCAAAGCCTTCTGGAAAGGCTTCAACGCCGCTGGCGGTAGCCACATCAATCAGTCCGCCGATGCCGACAGTGCTGTTCACCACGAATCGTGCAAGTTCACTGAATCCACGGGCGGGCTTTCCTTGCAGGAAATTATTGACCGAATTTCTCGGGCCACCCAGGTTGCGTCCAAAGTTCGTAATCCCGTTGCGAATCGGTTCCGGCAATATTTTCTTGTAGCCCTTTGCGATCGGTCGCAGCGATACGCTGTCGACCGCATCGTTAAGCTGGTACAGGCTACGGTTCATCTTTTCCCAAGGGTCGTAGTCCACAGGATCGCCAGGGGGTACCGTAGCGCAGCCGCTCGTACCCAGAATTACGAGCAACATTGTCGCTAACCGAGTCATCGCAGTGAATCATCCCAAGCCAGGCCGACCTGGCGCGAAGAGCGCAACTGCTTCAGTTGTTCCTCGCTCATGAATTCCTGAATGAAGTCGATCCGTGCTTCGAAACGGGCGCGCTGGATTTCCTGGAGTTCGGGTAGACGCAGCGCCTGTTGCAGATAGCTGATACCGCCAGTCAGGTCGCCGACCATGAGGCGATACTCGGATAGGTAGTAGTAGGCCTCTGCTTCCTCGCCAGCCTGACTCGCCGCGCGCGCAATCAGGCGCACCTGCTCCGGCGTCGGTGGCACGTTGTTCATCAGGTCCAGCAACAAGGTGTGTGCTTTCTTGGCCTGGCCCATTTCCAGCAGGCGCTCACCATACTCGATGACCAATGGGATGTTCCGCGGAAACAGTTCCAGGGCTTGCTCGAAGGTCTTGTTGGCATCACTCGTCTGGTCCAGCGCGACGAGCGTCTGGCCGAGACCGATATGGTAGGCAATGACTGACTTGTCCTTGTCGAGCAGTTCCTCAAAGAGTTCCAGGGCACCCAGATAGTCTTCTGCGCGTTGATAGGCAACAGCGCGGCCATAACGCTCGATGTCGTTTTGCACCTCGTAATCGCGAGCCTCGAAGTACGCCACGGCCTCCTTTGCTGTATCGAAGCGCGCCACAATAATGCGCGTGCGGGCGATGCCGTAGCTGATCGAATCATCGCTGCGAATCTGCGGATACTCGCGGGCGCGGTTGCGAGCTTCAGCGATGCGCGCAGTTGTTACCGGATGCGTCCGCATGAATTCCGGTGCGCGCATTTCCGGGCTCGACGTCTGTTGCCTGGACATGACTTCGAAGAATGATGCCATGCCGTAGGGATCGAACCCGGCATCGGCAAGTGCCGCAATGCCGACGCGGTCGGCTTCGTATTCATTGCTGCGAGTGAAATTGATCTGCTGTTGTATGGCGGTCCCCTGGGCGACGGCCATGGACCCCATAACCGCGTCGGAGCTACCGCCCGCGGCAGCAACGATGATCGCGCCAAGCATCATGGCGGTTGTCAGCAGACTCTGCCGGGAATTGGCGTGAATGGCCCGCGCGATATGGCGTTGTGTTACGTGGGCGACTTCATGTGCGATGACGCCGGCAAGCTCGTCCTCGTTGCGGCTGGACTCCAGCAAGCCGGTATGGACGCCGATGAAGCCGCCTGGCAGGGCAAACGCGTTGATGCGTTGGTCATCGACGGCGAAAAATGTGAAGTCATGATCGCCCTTGTTGGACTGGGCGGCGATGCGGCTGCCGATGTCGTTCAGGTACTCGGTAATGAGCGGATCCTCGACTACCTGGCCGCTGTTGCGGATATCGCGCATGATCATGCGGCCAATCCGAGCTTCATCGGAGTTGTTCAGAATTGCGTCGGCCGGGCTTCCCATGTCCGGCAGGTTGATATCGTCCGCACCGGCGCCGGCTACGAAGACCAGCGTGCCGAGCGTAGCGACCAGCAACAGGCGTTTGATGGAGCTTGTATTCATCAACTTCTCAACGATAGGGCGATATCACTCTCCGACTGGCAGGAGCGATGCGCGTTCCCTGAATTTACAGGGCCTTGACCGCCTCGAGTACCTCGTCAGCATGGCCGGCGACCTTCACTTTGCGCCATTCCCGGCGCAGTTTGCCATCGGCGTCGATCAGGAATGTGCTGCGTACGATGCCCATGAACTTGCGCCCGTACAGGGACTTCTCGTGGACAACGTCGAACTGATTGCACAACTTTTCATCAGGATCCGATAGCAGATCGAAGGCAAAGCCCTGCTTTTCCTTAAACTTTTCATGCGAGGCTATGCTGTCGCGTGATACGCCGAAAATGACCGTATTGGCGCGTTTGAACTTGTTGTGCAGCGCACTGAAGTCCCGGCCTTCGGTCGTGCAGCCGGGCGTGCTGTCTTTTGGGTAGAAATAAATAATGACGTTTTTGCCGCGCAGGTCCTTGAGGCGGACCGTCTTGCCGCCCGTTGCATCTGCGGTGAAGTCACGGACGACTCGGTTCATGCTGGGTGCACTCAATTCGGTTCTCCAGGGTTAGTTGAGGGCGTGGTTCAGGGTTTAGCTGCATCGAACATAGCGTCGAGGTTCAGGCTCTCACACAGCTCGTGAAACTCGTCACGCAGCTGTGCAACGTGGACCGTCGAGGGTACGTTGACCGACATCTGCACAGAGAACATGGGCGCACCGGTGTGCGCCGCAGCGTAACTGTGGGTCGTGACATCCGCAATTTCGATATCTCGCGAGGCAAAAAACTCGGCCAGGTTGAATACGAGTCCCTGCTGGTCCAGTGCCAGGACATCGACGAGATACGGCATGCGATTTGCCGCCACGGGTTTGGCATCAGTTTCCTTGACCGAAATCTGCAGGTCACCCGTTTCACCGAGCTTCTCAAGCTCACGATCCAGGCGGCTACGCAGGTGCCAGTTGCCGGAAACCAGCAACAACATCGCAAATTCGGAGCCGAGCGTGGTCATGCGACTTTCTTCGATGTTTCCGCCGCACGCCAGTATCACTTTAGTAAGGTCCTGAACGACGCCGGTTCGGTCGGAGCCAATTGCTGAAATAACAAGAAGTTGTGACATATTTCTAGAATTATCCTTGGTTTTCACCCGCTGTTTTCGAGGCGTCTTGTCGAGTATCCTGATCCTGCGGAGAGCGCACGCCGACAGTCCTTGCCAGCACCGCACATGAACAGTAACATCGCCGCCTCATTTGTGGCGAGGAAAGTCTCTTGTTTTACGGCAGCCTGGTCGCCCTCGTTACGCCATTTGACGGCAATAATCGGGTCGATTATGCAAGTCTCAAGCGCCTGATCGATTTTCATGTCGAGCACGGTTCGAGCGGTCTGGTAATCGCTGGTACGTCGGGTGAGTCGCCCACGTTGAAGCGGTCTGAGCACATCGAGTTGATCGGGCGAGCTGTCGAGATTGCCGGGGGGCGAATTCCAATTGTCGCCGGTACTGGCTCTAATTCGACGTTCCAATCGATCGAGCTATCGAAGGCTGTGGCGGATCCACGTCTTGCCGCGTATATGGCTGTGGTGCCTTACTACAACAAGCCAACGCAGGAAGGCATATTTCAGCACTACACGGCGATTGCGGACGGCATCGACAAGCCGTTGCTCATGTATAACGTGCCGGGACGTACGGTTGCGGACATGTTGCCTGAGACAGTCGCCAGGCTCGCGAAGCACGATAATATCTTTGGTTTGAAAGAAGCGACCGGGGATCTGGAGCGCTTGCGGCAGATTCAGGAACTCGTCGATCAGGACTTCATGCTGTACAGCGGCGATGACTTTACGCTGTGCCCGTTCATACAGCAGGGCGGCCATGGCGTAGTGACCGTTAGTGGTAATGTCGCGCCTGCACAGGTGGCCAGATTGTGCAGGCTTGCCAGTGAAGGGAAGGCCGAGGAAGCGAAGGCTCTGGACGATAGCCTGCAGCCGTTGAACAAGGCATTGTTTGTGGAGTCCAATCCGATTCCGGTTAAATGGGCCGTTAGTCAAATGGGGCTTATAGAGCCCAATATACGGCTGCCCCTGACACCGTACTCAGAGAAGTACCATGAAGATATGCGATCGGCGATGCGCCTGGCGGGCGTCGATCTGGAGAAGAACGTATGAACAAGAGCCAGCTGGTGGCGGTCCTGGTACTGGGTGCGGCGATTTCGGGCTGTGGCGGCAATGACTCAGTGGTGGTGGTTGATTGCGACGAGGGGCTGCAATATCAGAATCGCGAAGTGGGGAAGCGCGTGGTTGCGCCGGAAGGTCTGGATCAGCTGGACGAGTTTGCCGAGATGCCGATTCCCAAGGCCGATCCTGAGGCGGCCAAGCCGCTTCCCGGCAAATGCGTCGATATGCCACCGGCGGTGGGTTAGGCAAAAGCACAAAATTCGGAGAGATGGCTGAGTGGTTTAAGGTGCTCGCCTGGAAAGCGAGTGTACGGTGATACCGTACCGAGGGTTCGAATCCCTCTCTCTCCGCCAAAATGAGAAAGGCCCCTTTCGGGGCCTTTTGCATTTTTGCCGAGGGGGTTGAGGATTTGAACCCTGTTCGACAAACGCAGCCGCGCAGCGGCATGCCCGGGCGCGTAGCGCCTATTCCTCTCTCTCCGCCAGTCACAACAAAAAGGGGACAGTCACCTAAAAAGGTGAACCTAAAAAGGTGACTGTCCCCTTTTTGAGAGGTGACTGTCCCCTTTTCTGATAGGTGACTGTCCCCTTTTTTTCCTTTTTGTCATGGCTTGCCGAGTGCGGTTCGCGTGGGCGCTGTCTAATGCTTCCTATGTCTTATTAGCGTTTCCAGGTAGCGGGATTTGACCTGTTCACTTGCCAGGACCTGCTTAATCGGCGGCAAATTCAAGATCACACCCAATACCCCGGCCATGGCGCGGTGGCTCCATAAGACCTGGTTATCAAAAATCAGGTTCTGCAATTTGCCGCGCTCAATGGCCATGACCACTGCCCGGTGTGTTCCGTTCAATGGCGTAAGAACGCGCTTCGGACGCGACTCCAAAGACAAGCTGTCATGTTTGTTACAGCTGCGTATGCACACGCCACAACCCAGACAAAGTTCAACGTTCAATTTGGCTATTTTCATCCTGGGCTTGCCCGGATCATGGGCGGAAACCAGGGTCATCGCTTCGACCGGGCAGACATTGACGCATTTGCCGCAGCCATTGCAGGTTTCTTCGTCAATTACCGGTATGTAGTTCGTTGTGTGCACCGGGTTGAGAATTGCAAAGCGGCGTGCGGCGATCATTGCCTCACAACAGCAGCCACAGCAATTACAAATAAAATTGACACTCTCGCGTACATTTTCGCCGAACTGCACCAGGTTATTGTCATAGGCCTCTTCCAATAGGTCGTGACATTCTTTTTTGTCGATTTCACGCGCAGATCCATGTCTTGTAAGCGAGGACGCGGTGACGTTGAAAGTCATGCAAATTTCCTGCGGTGCAGAACAGGCCCTGCCCATATGTTCCATTTTGTGCCGGCAGTAACAGCGTCCCACACCAATATGGCTTGCTGTTTCAATGACTTCGCTGGCTCGCTCATGATCCAGCACATGCAGTGCATTTTCATCGGACAAAGCAGGTTCATGTACGAAGGTTCGCCCCAGCTGCGTTTCACCACGGGTAAATAGCTCCCGGATAAAGTCCTCTTCTACATTCATATACTGATGAAATAGTTCGCTTAGAACTTTTTGATCAATGTCATCACGGACACGCATCAGTGAGAACTCAAAGAAACCGGCCATCGGTGGTGGCAGTGCATAAACTGTTTCACCGTTCTGCTCGAAATCAACCAGGATGGCCCTGTCAGCCAACTCATCCAGAATGTTCTGCGTTTCGGTGAGGTTTTTCTTCCAGTTACGGCTGGCTTTTTTTGCCGTAAATGGTTTGATGGGCATCAGTGAAACCAGGCCGGCTTCTTCCTCACTGAACAGCATCGACAGAATCTTGAACAGGAGATCGGAAGGAGGTGCGCCCTGTGGATGACGGTTAAGCCTGTCGGTCAGAGCGGAGTAACTTGTTCGCAGTGTCGTATGGGCCATGTTTCAAAACCCTCTGGCAGTAATTTGAGCCTACATCTGAATTAGAGCCTTTGGGTATATGGGAAATTGCGCATATCGGGCTGCTTCCCTTGCGAACACAGCGGTTTGTTTGCTGCGCGGTGAGCGGTGCGGTCTGACGTGATTGTCATGACGTTGCCGGTCGCCGATCGTCGAGTGTCGTGCAAGTTTTTGTATTTTCAAAGAAATATCACAGAGCAACCTTCGCGAAGCGCTCATCCCACCCGGAGTAACATTTGGCGCAATTTCAATAATGTTTACAAGCCTGCCCATTCATAATGCTCGCGAGCAAGACGTGACACGTGAGGGAAAGCAAATGGTCGAAGCAAGCCGGAAAGCAAGATCCGACGTGCAGGCAGACAGGGAACTTTTCAAGGCAACCTTGCCGTTTGGTGTTGAGTCCGCAAAGACCAGCTGGTGGGTCGTCGGCTCGACTTTCCTTATGTTGCTTGCCGCGCTATTCGGTGCCGCCCTGGCACCCGTGTGGCCTCTACGTTTGTTGTTCTCTATTTTGTCGGCCTTGTTAATGGTGCGCGCCTTCATCACGTACCACGACTACATGCACAACGCGATTCTGTCACGGTCCCGACTTGCTTGGTGGTTGTTCCGCCTCTACGCCGCACTTGCACTCACGCCGCCGCGATCGTGGAGGAACAGCCACAATTTCCACCATGGTCATGTAGGCAAGATTGATGCTGCCAGCGTTGGCGCCTTTACGATGATGACCACTGAAATGTGGCGTGACGCTTCTCTCGCGACGCGCATAGCCTATCGAGTCGAGCGGCACCCGCTGACCATACTTGCAGGGTACTTCACGATCTTCTTCTTGAGCGTTACGGTACTGCCACTCCTGAGGAATCCAGCCCGGCACTGGGATTCACTGCTGGTACTGCTCGGTCACAGCACCCTGATTGCGGCGTTGTGGATCCTGGGCGGTTTCGATGTCGCGTTTTTTGTTGTCTTGTTGCCGATGACAATCGCTTCGATGATCGGCAGCTATTTATTCTTCGCTCAACACAGCTTCGAGAACATGCACGTCTTGCCGGCGGAGACATGGACAAGTCGTCGAGCGGCGATGGAATCCTCCAGCTACTTGAAGCTGAATAACGTCATGCGTTGGTTCACAGGCAACATTGGCTATCATCATATCCATCACCTGAATGTGCGTATCCCGTTCTATCGACTTCCCGAGGCGATGGAGGCAATACCTGAGCTCCAATCGCCCGTAACAATAACGCTCTCGCTAAAAGACATCAGGGCATGCTTCCGATGTTGCCTGTGGGATGAGGGACTGCAACGAATGGTCTCGTATCGCGAGTACGCCAGGGCAGCGGCGGCTGTCTGACTACGAGACTGTCGCAGGGGCAGTTTGGCATTACGGGCCCTGATCCTGGAAAAACGGGCTGACGCGCCCGGACGCCATGTGGCCGTTTGTTTTCCCCGGCTAGTCGCTTTCCCAAAGACAATTGTCGCAATGCGGTGAAATGCCGTTTTCCTCGAGGGTGCTAAAAATCAACGCTCTCCAGGTATCGTTCGGTACCCATACGGTATTCATGTCTTCCTTGGCCTGATCCACCGGCACGTTTTCGTAGATTACGCGATACAGAAAGCTGAACGCAGAAGCCCGAAAGTTGACCTGGCAATGCACGACGGTTTTCTTGTTGGGTTCGCGCTGCAGTGCGCCGGCAAAAGAATAAAAGTCACTCATTGACGGCGCGCTCCAATCCACCGGGATGTGAACGTAGTCCATGCCGAGGTTCTTTACGATCCTATCTTCATTGGGAACGGCGGCCTCATGATCATTGAAGGCGAGAAATACAACCCGCTCAAATCCTGCATCCCGCAAATATTCCAGTTGATTCGCGTCCGGCTGTCCGGAACTCGACAGTGTCGCCGAGTACTCGCGATAGTTGATGATTTCTTCGAGTTGCCCGGCAAGTACCACCTGAACCGGCAGGTAGCATGCGAGCGCGAAAAGAAGTTTTGCGGATCTGGCTGTCATCTTGCTTTCTCGGAGAGGGGGTCTGGACCTTGTCCCGCAGGACCCCGTTATTCTTTCTCGATTAGTCAGACTACTTAAAAATGTCGTGTGACAGGATAAAAACATCCTTCACGCGCTACATGGCCGCGTGCTCGTCTTTCCGGACTTCGGCAAGGACATCCAGGTAGGTGCTGACCAGGGTTGATTCGAAGATTACGCCTGCCAGTCGTTGCTTATCCACGACTGGGATGCTCTCACCGACGAAATCCTGTAATCCCGACATTGCGCTCCAGATCGAATCGTCGGGCGCGAGCACCAGCGACTCGGGTACGGCGAGGTTTCCCGCGGACTCGTCAGGAGAGACGCCGGTCGCGGAAAACTCCATCAGCCGGTGCAAAGTCAGGGTGCCGATATAACAGTTATCCGCATCGACGACATAAGCCTCGCTGCGCTTGTCCTGAACGAGCTTGTCTTGAATCTCTCTGAGCGTTTGTCTCGCGTCTACTGATGTGAATTCCTGGCTGACGAGACCAGCAATGCTGTGCTGTTGTGCGGCAATCTTGTCGCGTCCCTGGCTCAGGTCGAAGCCCTGGGCATTCAGCTGCACGTCAAAATAGGACCGGCCGTAGATGCGAACACCAATGAGGTTGGCAAACGCCGCGCTCGCGAGCGCGGCCGTCGCCAGATCGAAATTCTGAGTAAGCTCGAAGACGATCAACACAGTAGTCAATGGCGCACCGATGACAGGGCTGGTTACGGCCACCATGCCGCAGATAGCATAGATGGCGATCGGTGAATGTTGATCACCGACAAGCCATTCGGCGCCGGTGCCTATCAGGGCGCCGTACAACGTTCCAATGAGCAGGGCAGGCGAAAACACGCCTCCGGCGAACCCGAATCCGAGGCAAAGGGCAGTTACGAGTAGTTTTGCAAGCATGAGCTGTGCGAGATGAACTGCATCCAGATGATGGCCGGTAATCGCCTGGCGCAGCACTTCCTGGCCTATGCCGAGAACATCGGGAATTTGCGTCGCGACAATTCCGAGAGCAAGCCCGGCCAGTGCTGTCTTGACGGGCGCCGGCCAGGCCAGCTTTCTTGACAGGTTGCCGGCGATCTCGATCGCACGCATGAAGGCAGTGGCGACGAAGGCGCCTGCAACGCCGATCATGATGAAAACCAGGTACTCCAGCGGCTTCGCGACCGTAAGTTCCTCCACGCGAAACAGCGGCAGCCGTTTGAAGACGAGGTGTGAAACAACGTAGGCCAGGATCGATGAAACGGCGATGGGCGCGAAGGCCCTGAGCGAATAATGGCGAAGGACGACCTCGCGGGAGAAAACGAGTCCCGCCAGAGGTGCATGGAATGCCGCCGAGATAGCTGCGGCACAACCACAGGCGATACTAATCATGCGCAAAGATCGGTCGCCCTGGAATATGTGGCTGATCCACCCGCCAATGGACGCGCCCATGTGAGCGAGTGGACCATACTGGCCGACGGAAGCCCCCGCTCCGAGAGACAGGCAGGCAGCCAGCGTCGATAACAGACCGTGTTTGACGGGCATGGTGGGGTGCGTGGTCTGGGCTATCCTGATGACATCCTGCGGGCTGTGAAATCGATGGCCGGGCAACATCAGGCTCAAAAGGCCGACAAGCAATCCGCCGATTGTGGGAATGCCAATCGTCATAATCGTCAGCCATTGGCGATCCAGTATGGATGCGCGGCTGTTGGGCGAAATGCCGAATAAATCGTTGAGCCACAGCACGACTTCCACGAAGCTGACGGCCAGGACGCCGACGATGACGCCGATGACCAGTCCCAGTAAGGTCAGGATGGATATGCGACTAATCATGAAGTTCGGTTCGAGGTGATAGTGCGCTGCCTGTTATTCTGATTTCAGAGACAGTATAGGACGGGTCGCAAGCCGCCCGCACCCGCAAATAGGTGTACTGTGCCTTCATGAGAGGCTCGGAATACGTGGCAACCCCTTCAATTCAGCCCGCAGAAGGCTGCATAGATGACAGCGCTGTCAGTATTTGTCACTATTAGCCGGCCGGGGCGTCATTTGAGCGCGCCGGATTTGAATATCCAGGTACTGCAGGGGTGCTGAGACCATGACCAAGAAGAAGACAAATCCCTATCCAACGCTGTCTGAGATGGGCGTAGAAAGCCCAAAGCAGATCGATAATTACTACATCACGAGCATCAATCTTGTTGATGTACTGAGGATCGTCTACCAGCGCCCACCGGGCTCTTTCCTGACGTCCAGCAGGACCTACCAGTTCCCTCGGGTGCAGGAGGACGTTGCTGCGGCCGCAGGGGGGGATGAGAAGGAATCAGCCGTACTGAATACCCATCCGATGCTTCGCGCTGCGGTGAAGGAGTTGCAGGCGATCCTCATTGCGAAAACCAGCAAAGAAAGCATAGCGGCTGAATTACTGGGTGAAATTAAGCTGCTTGAGGAAGATATCGCAATGCGTAGTGAGTGCCTGAAAGCGTTGGTTAGAAAGATTCCAGCGGTTGAGTGATATTCATCGGTCTCAGAGTGAAACAGGTGATCGTGCTGCTGGCTAATCGGCGATGATCCTGAAGGTGCTCGTGTTCTCGATCACTGCCGACACAATCATCATGTAGCCGAATAATACAATCGCGGATTTGTACAGAACCGCGAGCCAGTTTGATTGATACACCCGACGAACGGCCAACAAGAAGTATGTAAGAAAGTACCCAAGCAGCACCAGTTGCAGAATCATCAGGGCCAGATGTCGGTTGGCCACATCCTCTAATGGCAGCATCAATGCAAGAACTGCATAGGCTGCGCTGTGCAAGTGGATCGAAAAGATCAGGTGATCGAAGTACAGTCGACTGCGGTAGACAAGCTTCATCAGCAAAGCAAACATTGGCAGCAGGATGAACATCAGCCGGGGCAAGTCGTCAGACAAGAAGCCCGCCTGGACGGCTGCATCGAAGCTCGGGTCTTGTCCAGGCTCGAGCAGAATACCGCTGCGTGCGAGCCAGGCGACCAATACGAAGAACGAGATGCTGACAGCAAGGTAAAGCCGCAATGGTGGCGTATAGGTGCGGCGGCGACCGGCGAGGAACTCGTAGGTGAGGCGCCCCGGATGGCGGAAGAGGGTTTTAACCGTCAGAGCAGCGCGTCCGTCAAGTTCGAATGTCTCCCTGAGGACCTCTCCAATCAATACCCGGATGGGTCGCGCGAGGTCGATATTTCTCTGACCACACGCCGGGCAGAAGTCGCCCGTGAAGGTGGTCTGGCAATTTTGGCATCGCAGCATGCCACAGTGATACCGAGCCAAACGCGCTGCGTCAACGATACTAGCGGTTGCATTCCTCTTTACGACCGCAACCACCGCATTTGACGGACCGCCGTTCCGCGTCCGGATCGTGCTTGAAAAGCCAGGTCTGGAAGATCGCCCAGAATGCGCACAGGGCGACAATGGCGAGAAGCGGAATAATATAGGTCGTCAGCATTCCAGCAAGTACTCCTCAGGTCGTACTGAACAGTCCGGCAAACCCCATAAAAGCCATAGACAGTATACCGGCAATGATCAGGTTCATCGCCGTACCCTGGATCAGCTTGGGTATGCTGGATAACTCAGACTCCTCTCGCAGTCCCGCAAGCAGCACCAGCGCGAGCGTGAAGCCAACGCCGGCGCCGAGCGCATAGATGATGCCTTCCCAGAAGCCATAGCCGCGGTTGGTGGCAAAGATTGCGAGACCCAGGATCGCGCAGTTTGTCGTAATCAACGGCAAGAAAATGCCCATCGCACGAAAGAGCGCAGGGCTCAGTTTCTTGATCAGCATCTCGATGAACTGCACGGTGCTGGCAATGACCACGATGAAGCAAATCAGCCTGAGGTACGGCGCGTGAATCAGGATATAGGTGTTGAGGATCCACGCGCAAATGGCCGTCACCAACATCACGAAGGTAGTGGCAAGCCCGAGCCGGAATGAGGTCTCAAGCGAGTTGGATACGCCAAGAAACGGACACAGCCCGAGAAAATAGGTCAGCACGAAGTTGTTGACCAGAACGGCGCTCACAAATATCCAGAGGAGGTTTTCCATCAGCTACCGCTCCTCTCTGCTTCAGCGACGTCTTCTAAGAACTCATCTTTCTTGAACTTGAACCAGTTGAAGAACAGCAGGATGACTCCGAGCGTGAGAAAGCCGCCGGGTGGCAGAATCATGATGACCCAGGGTTCGAAATTTTCACTGAAGAGCTTGACCCCGAAAAGCGCCCCGTCTCCAAGGATTTCGCGGACGATACCGAGCGACAGGAGCGCCACCAGGAAGCCCACGGCCATACCGATGGCATCCATCACCGCGAGTCGCGTCGGGTATCGAGAGGCAAACGCCTCCTGTCGACCCAAAATCAGGCAGTTCGCAACGATGAGTGGAATGAACGCGCCCAGTTCCTTGTGCACTTTCGGCACGAGCGCCAGTAGCGTGTAGTCCGCAATAGTGACAAACGTCGCGATAATGATAATGAAGCAGGATATGCGCACCTGCTTGGGAATCCAGTTGCGGAAACTGGATACCAGGAAGCTCGATCCCACCAGGACGAATAGTGTTGCCATGCCCATCGCGACTGCGTTAATTGCGGAGTTGGTGACGGCAAGCATTGGACACATGCCGAGCACCTGGGCGAACACCGGGTTGTCGCGCCAGACGCCCTTGATGAATTCTTCGTAGGACTCGTTTTTCTTCATTGTCCTGCCTCGGTGCTCGCTGTTTCTGTCTCTCGGAGCGGTGGCTCAGATCCCGCCGGCGGCAATTTTCCCGTCCACGCGGTGTGCGCTTCGTTGATGATCCGAACAACGGCCTTCGAAGAGATCGTTGCGCCGGTAATTGCGTCGATCTCATTGGGCTTACTCTTGGTGCCTTTCTTCACGGCGACGATTTCGGGTTCGACGGACAACGCGCTGAAACCGCCAACCCATACGGCATCTTTGTAGATTTTGTCACCCAGACCGGGCGTTTCCCGACTCTCGAGTACTTCCATGCCGACAACCTGTTTTTCCCCAGGCTTGTAGCCGTACAGGATGGCGATGGTGTCCTGGAACCCGGGACCCGCCGCCGGCATTGCATAGCCCACGAATTCGTGCGCTTCGTCATAGCCTCCGTAGATAACCGGCTCGTCCTTATCCGGTTTCTCGACGGTGATCAGTTCGCCGTCCCGGTAAACCAGGGCCTGCATCTGGCTGACACCAGGCAGAACTTTGAAAACCGCTTCGCGTAGTTCGCGAGCCTTGTTCGCGGTAATGGTCGGCAGCGTCGATTCGTAGATGCCGATGATTGCGATACCCGATATCAGCCCTGCGATAGCCAGCGTTAGGACGAGACGCAGCGAGCTGGGGGGTGCCGCCTGCTTGATTGTGTCGGTGGTCATTTGGTGTCGCCCCCGCGACCAAACACCCTGGGCTGCGTGTACCGATCGATCAGCGGCGTCGCCGCATTCATCAGCAGGATCGCGTACATCACACCTTCCGGGAGTCCTCCGAATACGCGGATCAACATGACAAGGACGCCCGTGCCGATGCCGAAGATCCACGTACCCTTCGGTGTAACCGGGGAAGTAACGGGATCGGTTGCCATGTAAATAGCCCCGAGCAGCAGGCCGCCCGAGAAGACCGAGAACAGCGGTGTCGGGAAACGTGCCGCATCAAAGAGGCCCAGAACGGCTGAAAAAACAACCACGGTAAGCAGGATGCTCACCGGAATGCGCCAGTCGAGGTCGCGCCGGAGCCAAAGATAAACGCCTCCGAGCAGAAGCAGCAGTCCACTGGTTTCGCCAAGCGAGCCGCTGACATTGCCCAACATCAGGTCGGTAAGCGGGGTGACTTCGCTTTCGAATTTCAACATGCCCAGTGGCGTGGCGGAACTCATGGCGTCGATCTGCGCCTGCATGAATGGCAGTGCAAGGTTACCCGGATAAATCTGCAGGAAACCGCCTTCGGTGACAGCGGGTACCCAGGTTGTCATGGCGATCGGAAATGTGGCGAGCAAAAATGCACGACCGAGCAACGCAGGGTTGAACAGGTTGTGACCCAGCCCGCCCCAGATGACCTTGCCAAGTGCGATGCCGACGAAGCCGCCAAGGAATGCCATCCACAGCGGCAGGCCCGGCGGTAGCGTGAGGCCGAGCAGGAGTCCGGTCAATATGCCGCTGGCGTCACGCAGCGAATCGCTGCGAGCCTGCCTGTCGGCGAATAACCATTCCGCCGCAACCGCGCCGCCAATACATGCGCCGAGAATCAGGATGGCACTGAGTCCGAAGAACCACATCGATGCGGCCGTCGCCGGTGCGAGAGCAATCAGCACATCGCGCATCACCTTCGGCGTCGTCATGCCCTGGCGCAACAGCGGCGCGTGAAAGAGCAGGAGGTCCGGATCGCTTTTCTTCATGCGTCGGGCTCCTTGCGATGGGTCAGGTCGTCTTTTGCCGTGCGGATGAGCTGCACGATCGGGATATTGGACGGACAGGAAAAAGTGCAACAGCCACATTCGACACAGTCAAAGACGTTGTACGCTTTCATCTCGTCGAACATACGTGACTTGGAGAGGCGCGCAAGCCGGGACGGGTTCAGAAAATACGGACAAGCTTCCAGGCAGCGTCCGCAACTGATGCACGGATATTCCTTGCGCCTGGCCGTCTGTTCTTCGGTAAACACCAGTACGCCGGAGCAACCCTTCAGGATGGGTACATCGAGACTGGCGATTGGCCGGCCCATCATTGGCCCGCCCATGATGATCTCTCGCGTGCCCGGCTTGAGGCCGCCGCAAAACTTCACGACGTCACGCACGGGTGTCCCAAGTGGCACGATCAGGTTGGCGGGGTAGGTGACGCCGGGACCGGCAACCGTCACGACCCGTTCGATCAACGGTATGCCGCGCAGAAAATAATCCGCAATTGCGACAATTGTGCCGACGTTGTTGACGTTAACCTCAACGTCACGTGGCAGTTGCCCGGCCGGTACTTCCACATCGAAGACGCTCTTGATCATCATCTTCTCGGCGCCTTGCGGATACTTGACCTTCAAAGGCACGACGCGCACCGGGGTACCCGGCTGGATGTGTTTTTGAACAATGGCGATCGCATCGGGTTTATTGGCTTCGATACCTATAACCGATTCCTCGGCGCCGAGCTTCTGGCGCATGATTTCGGCGCCTTCGAGCAGCGCCTCCGGTCGCTCGAGCATGAGCCGGTGATCGGTGGTCAGATAGGGCTCGCATTCGGCACCGTTGATCAGGAGAGAACGAATCCTGACGCCGTCGGGCACCGACAGCTTCACATGGGCCGGAAAGGCTGCACCGCCCATGCCGACGATGCCCGCCATTTGTACGGCTTCGATGAATTTCTCTGTCGATAACGCCTGCCAGTCCACGGCAGCGCCGGCATCGACCTGTTGTGTCGCAAAGGGGTCGGCTTCGATCGCTATCGCCGGTGCAAAGCGACCGTCGACGCCACGAAAATTACCAATCTCTTTGACCGTCCCCGTCACCGGGCTGTGGAGGCTCGTTGAGACGAAACCACCTGGCTCCGCGATCATTTGACCACGCCGCACGCGCTCGCCCGCAGTAACAATGGCCCGGGCCGGAACGCCTATGTGCTGGCCGAGCGGCATGACATAGTCCTTGCCGAAGGGCACGCGTTGAATCGGCAGATTCTCAGTCTGCTGCTTGTGATGAGCCGGATGGACTCCGTGCTCAAAGTTGCGGCGCAGTCGACGAAATGCCTTCATCGCATCAGTCCCGCTTCCGCGACGCCAGCTGCAGGAGGCGACTGCGGATCTTGCTTGCGATCTCGGACTGTGTCTTTTCCTGGATCTCTCGAATTTCGGCGTCAGAGGCTTTCTTCTGCGCGTCCAGATCCGCCTGGTGTTCGGCGGCGACGCTGGCACGAATTTCCTGCTCCAGCCGCTCCGTAAAGGGAGTCACGATGCCGGCGAGTTCCTGCAGGGTTCGCCAATTTGCCAGACACTCTCCGGCCGCGGTGGCAAGCTCTGCCGACACGGCATGGCGCTGCTCTACATCGTCATCGTGTGTGGTGATGCAGGGGGTTTGTCCTTTGCGGTTCTTCGCGTCCAGTTGCAGCCATTCGTGCAACGGGACCGTTGCAGCTACATCATCCGCCAGTGTCTGGAAACTCGATGCAAAGCGCTTTTGTCCCAGCGCCCAGTCAGCCAGCGAAACGCTCTGCTCGCCATCGTCAGGGTTGCCGTCCAGAGACATTCGCGACCCGAATACTCCCTCGGCATTAGGGTCATAACGAAATAATGGCAACGCGCGGCAGCGAATTGCGAGCTGCGCCTGCACGAGCGTCTGCCGTGGGGCAAAACCGTGCCGCTCAGGGCTGGGGGCATATACCTGGACCAGGGCAGGGCCTTCGTGGCGGAGCGCCCGCAGCATGCTCTCGCCAAGGTGGGCGGAATCGGCAACGGAGGTCTGCGCGACGAACGCGTTGCGCTGCGCCAGGGCGAGCAGGCCGAGACTTGCTCTTGGATTGTTGGTTGGTTCGTCGAGAAGCCCGAAGTCGAGCGCGCTCAGTACGAGCACCTTGACCGGGAGACCCGAGTTCAGAAGCCAGATCAGTTGACTCAGTCCCTGTCCGGCAAGCATTTCATCGCTGCCGATCAGTATGAGCGGCGGACAAAGCGCCGCTTCTTCGGCGCTCAGGTCCTGCCAGCGCAGGCCTGCAAGTGCTTCACGCTTCCAGTCGGCCCCATCCGGTTGATCGACCTCGAGGCGCGCGAGGCGCAGCAGGCGAACCAATTCCGCGGTTTCGTCCAGGTGACCTTCGATCAGGCCGGCGGATAATTGCGCCGCGTCGCCGCTCATATCGATGAGCACCGGTGCCTGGAACGGGTTGTGTGGAAATGCGCCGGCCCAGGCTGCGGTACTGCCGCCGGCGACGGCGAGACCGTAGCGTGCACGCCCAAGGCCGTGTTTTCCCGCAACGAGCCGGTGGTGTGAGGCGTTGATGCGGCTCGACAGGTCGATCAGCCTGAGGAGATAGTCAGTATCGATCGAATGATCACTCGCTGCATCCCCGACGCTGTTCGCCAGGTCCTGCAGATCGACACGCGGGCTCGTGGTGCTTCTCAGTTTTTCGGTAACCGCGTCGAGGTCCTCGACCGCGAGCGTACCGGAAAGCGTTTCATTGATTAGCGACGATACTGACTCACCGGCCTCCGCCAGTGTTTTCGCAAATCGCTGCACAATAGGCTGCTGGTGGAACTCCGTTGCTGACAAAGCCAGCCGGACAGCTATTTTTTCACCGGATCCCGCTTCCGCCGGATCTCCGCCGGGTAGCGCGAACTGGCAATAGCGAGACAACAGGATGGCCGCCATGGCGCCAATGTCGGGGTCCTGGGCAACGCGTTCCAGTGTTTCTGAGGCCGTGTCGGGTGTGGACGAGAAGATAGACCAGAGTTCGCGTGCCTTGCCCAGCACAGCTGCATCCTGTTCGGTACGGCGCAGTGCTTCAGGCTCGCAGTTGCTGACGCAGAGGCCGCAGGACTTGCAGGCTTCCGGATTTATGACGACGGACAGCAATTCTGCGCTGTCTTTCTTGAGCGCCTCGGCATCATGGAAAAAGGGCTTGGTGACAGCCACCGGTAGCGCGCCAAACTCAGCGCGAATTTTACCGATTCCCTCTTCGATCGCCTGCTTGCGATCGTCGGGCAGCGGCATCTTGTCCTTGAGCCAGGCGTAGGCGTCGTCGAGCATTTCGCCGAATGTTGGCGCGACCTCTTCGCTTTTCCTGTTACTCGAGATCATGCGTGATGCGAGCTTACTCGATACCTGCCGCACGGCATCAGCACCCGACCGGTTGATACCGGCATCTAAAAGCGCGGCTGGATTGGATGAGACCACTCCGATCGCACTGTCAGGGCAGTGTGTCCAGCATTTGCCACAGCCTGTGCACAGAGCCGGATCGAATGTGGGCAAATGACTGCGCGCGCCGCTGGTGTCGTGAAAAGTAGAGCTCAGAGGCGGCATCGTGCCGGTTGCGAGGAACGGGTCTGCGGTCAGCCGGTTGCCCTGGCCGTCACGGTAAAGCACCCCTGTCTGATCCCAGAAGCGGGACAGGCTCGCGAAGTGATCGTCGTCGCGACCAAGATGACGGACAGCCGCCGGAGCTTCACCGTCCCAGCGATCCTCGGCATGCGCCGCCTGGGTCGAATGGACTTCGATCTCGGCAACCTGTTCGAGGCCTGACTGGAATGCAGCCATCATCTGGTCGCGGCGATTTGAATCTACGCTCTCCAGCAGACGTCTGCGCGCGGCAAGGATTTGCCGTGCTTTGTGATCGATGAGTCCGGCGCCCTGCAATACGCCAAACAATCCACCCAGCAGGGCCTCTGGCACATCGGCATTGTCAGCCTCGAGCGGGACAGCAAAGGCCTTCTTATCCTTGCCGAGCAGGATTTCACCGCGCGCGACAAACAGCGCGACGTCGGCAACGAGTTCGTCGCCGGGGTCCTGCAGCGAATCATCGCCCTGGGTTAGCCAGTCGACGCGCGTGTCGGACCAGTGGTCCCAGGAAATCGCTGGCCGGCTTCGTATCCGACCCTCTTCGAGTTGTTGCAGCACGGCTCCCGCTACGCTGAGCAATCCCTTGTTGTTGTCACCGGTAACTCGGTGTATCGCAAGCGTTAGCGTATCGTCTTTTTGCAGCGCAGAAGCACCAGCCGGAGCGCGAATACCGAGCTCGGCCGCGTTGGGATAGGCGCGTCGCAATGCATCGAGAAGAACCTCGCGTTTGGGTTGTTCTCCTGACGTATCATCGAATGCCACGCCCAGGTAGACAGGCGTAGCCAAAGACGGGTCCGCACGGGTACCAAGTGCGACGAGGTCGGAAACACGCAGTGGCAATCCGCCGACACCGTAGATGACCGGGGAACAGGTCGGGCGCCGCTTGCTTCCCAAGCGGCCCAGGCTTGCGCGAACTTCACGGCTAAGCGGTGGTTCGCCGGCCAGGGGTGCGTCCATGCGTTCGAGGACCAAGACCTGATCACAACCTGCAAGCGCTTCGTTGATCGCGGCGGCAGGGAAGGGTCGCAGTGTATGGATGCCCAGTACGCCCACTTTTGTCTTGTGTTCTTTGCGAAGGAAGTCAGCAGCAACTCTTGCTGTTTCGATCGCGGAACCTTGCGCCAGCAGTACAGTTTTTGCGTCGTCCAGTCGGTAGCGTGAGACGGCTTCGTAGTGTCGACCGGCCTTGCGTGAAAATTGCTCGAAGGACTTCTCCAGCGACTCCTCGACAAAAGCATCGAAAAATGGTCGGCGAGCGTAGGCGCCGAGCGCGAAGCTGTCCTGTTCGAACAGTGCGCCAGTCAGCGCGGGTTCGTCGAGATCGTGCCAGGCCACAACGCGGCGCCGGGTCTCGCCAAACAGAAGTTTTTGCGCGGCCGTCGGCGATTCAATTTGTGTATGCGCCGAGCCCAGAAAACCACTGACTTGCGCCGGCGACAAGAGTCGCGTGTCCTGCGGGGCGAGGGCGGTCTGCTCGCCGTCCATGATGACCATGCCGGGAACCAGAGATTCTTCAGAAACGCGCCTGGCGATGTAAGTGAAGTCGACGGCCTCCTGAACATTGGCGGCAAACAACATGAAGAAGCCGGTGTCTGCGCTTAGATGGACACTTTCGTGGCCGCTACCCAGCGTGGCCCCGTGCGCAGCGACCGCGCGTGTCGCGAGGTGCAGGACCAGCGGTGCGTGTTTGCCAGCTGCCGAAGTCAGGAGATCCTGTGTTGCAGCGATATCTGTGCCGGACAGGAATGCAGTCGCGCGCCGGCCGGCCAATGCCAGACCCGTGGCCGCCGCGACCATCCCCCGGGGTCCTTCCGCGGCATGTACGGCACGGCTGGCGATGGCGGCTTCGGAAATCGAGACCGCGGAATGACCGTCAAGCACGGTGTCCAGACCTTCTTCCCGAATGTCCGATCCTGCAGGTGCTCCGAACACCTTGCGGTACCAGTGAATCGCGATACTGCGCATACCAGCCATCAGACACCCCCCGCCTTTCTGGATTCCTGATTCTGGAACTGCTCACGCTCGAGCCAGACGATCGATCGGGTCGCACAACGAAAGACAGCGTCGGGCCTGGGCTCGCCGCCTGAGGAATAGTCGATGACAGGGAGGTTTCCTTCCATGGTTATCAGTCCCGGAGCTGCATCGGCCGCACACTTGCCACAGGCGTCGCAAGCCACTGCGCAGAGTTGGGTTGCAGCTTCGCCGGCCAATGGAATATTGCATTGCACATACAGATTTTGGTTAAGCGGTACGAGTTCGAAGAGATCCTTGGGACAGGCCGCGACACAATCAGGACAAGCGCGGCATTTTTCCGTATCAACCTGGGGAAGCCCGTTCGCATTCATGTGAATTGCGTCAAACGTGCAAGCACGCTCGCAGTCCGCCAGGCCGAGACAGCCCCAGGCGCAACCCTTGCCGCCGCCCGACACGACCGCCGCGGCGCGACAGCCCTCGAAGCCGCGATACTCTGCGATCTGGTGTGCCTGCAGGCCACCGCCACCGCATCGCAAACGCGCGACCAGTTTCTCGGCGCGGCCGGCGTCGACCTGGAGATACTCAGCAATCTGTTCAATATTTTCGTCGGTGCTGACCGTGCACTGACCCGGGTCGACTTCGCCGCTTACCAGTTTTTCAGCGAACGGCAGACAACCGGGCTGGCCGCAGGCACCACAGTTGGTGCCTGGCAGCAACTCGTTGGTTGCTTCGATGCGCGGATCTTCGTCGACCTTCAAAAAACGCTGCGCAATCGCCAGGACCGCACCGAAAAACAAGCCGATCCCAACCATGATGGCCGGCGCAAGCAGCAGATTATTCATCAGTTGAACGGTTCGGCGCGGGCGATTAATTCGTCCAGTCCCGCCTCATTCGGATCCAGGGGTTTGCCTGGGTGAATACATTTTGCGGGGCAGATTTCGGCGGCTGCCACGAGATCGGCAAACGTTCCTGCTCTCGGGTCCTTGATGATCGCTTGCTTATCGTCGTTGTAAGCGAACATCATCTTGTTGACGCCCATGCAGTCGTCGCAGGTTGTACACATCGCAGTGTCGAGCCAGGGCTCGTCGAAACTCAACTCATCCTCGTCCTCTTCCTCGACTTCGGCCGGGGCCTCGGCTTCAGGGGCGGATTCGGCTGGTTCCTGAGTCGCTGCGGGTGCGCTTGCGGGCATGCTGGCAATCTGACTGCCGCTCGCGAGCATTCCGGAGAGATCGGCACCCATCAATACATCGACGAGTTGTCCCATGGCCTCACCGGCGGCCTCCGAACGGGCGCTTTCCAGTTGTTCCTCGTGCTCTTTCTTGAGTTGTTCGCGCTCGGCGTCGATCGCTGCCTGTTGTTCTTCAATAATCCGGTCGATAGCTTCTTCGACGTAGAAATTCTGGATTCCGGCGAGCTCCTGAAGCGTGTGCCAGTAGTTCAGGCGATCACGGCATGCGAACACCAGGGCACGAGATACCACCAGTCTTGTGAGGATATCGTCTTCGTCGATACCCCAGACGAACGGTACCAGTCGATCGACGAGATTTTCGTCAGCCTTGAGGTATTCATCGACGGTCACGAGGTCCGGCGATTCGAAACCCACCGGTACCACGCGGAAATTCTCGTGCAACGCAGGAATGAGCAACGCGTAGTCGGCGAACGTGAACGCGAGGTCCATCTTGGTCGTCTCGCCGTCGGCACTGCGATATTCGAGTGTTTCGATCGGCCAGTCATTGTCCGCTTGCGGGTTGCCGCCAAAACGGATGCGTTCCGCAGCGTGATCGCCCCCATCGGGGTTAACCAGCAGGAACGGATGTGCGCGGCTCTCGAGTGCTGCACTTGCGACGAACCACGCGTCGAGCAGTGGTTTCTTCGTCTTTGTCTGAGTGCCACGGTTGATCAGGTGCAGGCTTGTGCGATTACTGTCGAGCGCGCACAAAAAACCTGACAGCAGATCGTCGTGACGTGCGGCAGACGATTGTGCGATTACCACCTGGCGGTGACCCACACCGAAGTAGGCCAACTCAAAGCGATAGGCATCGAACGGGCCTTCGCCGGGTTGTACTGCCGGATTGTCGTAGGCACGAACCCAGGTCAGCACGTGAACGGGCAGACGCGACCCCAGCAAACGTGAGAACGACGGCAGGCCCTCGCATGCGAGATAGTCAGCGGAGACCAGCGCCACAACGCGTGTTACCAGCTGCATTTCTTCGTCAGAAAATGCCTGCCAGTCAAAACTGGCGAACCAGGAATCATGAATGGCCGGATCGTAGTGATCGTTAATTTCCAGCGCCGCAATTCGGGCGGCCGCGAACAGCCGTGCGAACTCGGCGGCATCTTGTATGAAAATCTCCGTCGACGTCGTGCATGGATTGCTGCTTTCAACGACTTCCAGCACAGGCAGATCGGTTAGCGATGGGTCGTCCAGTTTGCCGACGAATTTGACCAGCACCGGATCATCCTGCCAGGCCTGCAATGCTTGCAGTGCCTGCGCAATGCGTTCGCGCCGCTCCTCCGGCATGTCCACCGATCCATGAGCACGTTGCCCGAGCATCTCGGACAAGGCGCCGGTGTCCAGGTAGTTAGACGCGGCACCGGCAGCGCTTTTGCCGTCGCCGGCTTTGTTCGATTCTGCCGCCTTGGCCTTCTCGACCTCCAGCAGGGAGCGCAGACCATGAATGTGCTTATTGATCTGTTGGCTGAATGCCTCGCGCTGGTGTTCGTGTCGGTGACGAATTGCATGCACCATCAGGTGCAGTGAAGCGTGCGGCCCGTAACCAAGGAACGTCCCGCCGTGCGCGATGGTGGCTTCAAGGCGCTCGAGATCGGCCGCCAGTTTTTCACGACTGGATTGCTCGAGATCCAGCTGGTCCTGCAATGCTGCTGCCGCCTCTGCAAACAGCGCGGGTGCGTCAACCGGATCAGGATCTTCCAGCTTCTGGCGAATATACCGATCTATCCATGGAAGGTTATCTTTCAGGATCCTGGCGTTATCGTCGCCCGGTGCCAGAGCTTCGAGTGAATCACGCAGATACTCACTGGCCGGCTTGGCCAGCGTCACCTGGTCTGTGCCATCGGGCGGCGCCAGGTATAGCGGATATTGATAGCGAATCCCCGACGCATCCCGGTAGGGATTGAGCAGTGCCGGTAAGACGGCGCCCGCGGGTTTGATGGTATTCGCGGTCGCTACAGGCTCGCCGTAGTGGAAGCGGCGGAGCACGTCGATAACGTTGGCGCCTTCGCTACCCTCCGATTCGCCCATGTCGACTTTGTCGTTCTTCTTGTCAGATACGGAATTCATTATGTCGGTCCGCTAGATGGCAGCTATGGGTTACAAGGCGAAGTGATCGAGGGCCTGGTTCATGCCGGCCAGCTTGTCGTCGATACTCATATCCATGCCGACCGAAGACATCATGTCGTACTGTGGTGCACCGGGATTGTGATAAAGAATTCCCAAAGGCAAGACACTGTTGTCCTCCGCCAGCGCGCGCGCAGCGCCGAGATCGGACGGATCGTGTTCCGCATGGTTCGGGAATAACTTCTTGACCGAATCGTCAACCTGCACGCCTTTTTCATGCGTCAGCAACTGCATTCGAGCGGGCTCGTCCTGCAGTGCCTTCCCGATTGACTCCACGTAGACCGGGCAACGCTGAATAATGCGAACGAAACTGGTTCCCTTGTGCTCATGTGCTTTTTTTATGACTTCGTGTCGAAGCGGGGCATTCCAGTCGACGATTTGGGCGACGAATGAGATGTTGGTAATACCCAGCGTCACGCTCAGTGGATTCAGTGGCGGCAGTAATGCGCCCGACGGATGGGTGTTGGTTGGCACGTCCATCGGCGTAGTGGGCGACGTTTGTTTCTTGGTCAGGCCGTAGATGCCGTTGTCGAATACCAGCAGGGTAATGTCCATGTTGTAGCGCATCGCATGGATCCAGTGCGCGGCCCCGATCGAGAAGCAGTCACCGTCACCGGTGGCCACCCAGACGTCCAGGTCAGGGCGGCGCGACTTGACGCCGCAGGCCACGGGCAACGCACGTCCGTGCAGACCATGGAAGCCGTAGGTACTCATATAGTGGGGCAGGCGGCTTGAGCAGCCGATGCCGGACACCGCAACGGTCTTCTCCGGTTCTATCTGGGATTCCCGGCAGACTCGATGTACCGCGGCCAGGATGCCGTGGTCGCCGCAACCGGTGCACCAGCGCGGCTCTGCGCCACTATAATCTTCTAACGTGAAATAACGATTTTTGACCTCGAGAGACCAGTCACCTTTTAAGCCGAACATGCTTCTGCTCCTTCCATCTCTGCGAGCCGTGAATCGATCACTTTATGAATAGTGCCAGGTTGCAACGGATGGCCCGGTACCATGGACCAACAGTCGATATCCATCAAAGTGTGTGCGCGTAATACAAGCGCCAGTTGAGAGTAACGACGGGTCTCTTGGTTGATAAGCGGCGAAGAACCGGGCAGGTCGCTGTAATTGATTTCGATGGTCATTACTTTCTTGAAGCCCGCAAAAATTTCTTTCAGTCCGGGCTCCATCGGCGACAGGAACCGGAGGTGTACGGAGGACACCTTCTGACCATCGGCTCTTGCCCGGTCGACTGCTTCTTCGATCGCGCCCAGCGTTGAACCCCAGCCGACAATCAGCAGGTCCCCGGTAGGATCACCGTGTATCTCGGGAGGTTTCATCGTTGCCGCCATGGCCGCAAACTTGCGGCTGCGCATGGTCATGCCTTCCTGGTTGGATACCGAGTCATAGGCAATCTTGCTGTGACGATTGTGCGCGAGCCCGGTGAGGATGTACTCGCCACCGCGCATACCCGGGATAGGCCGTTCCGACAAACCGGTTTCGCTGTCCCAGTCGTACGGTGCTACCTCCGGGTCCCAGTCAGACTGGTCCAGCGGTGCCGAAAACCACTCTTCCGTTACTTCGGGTCGTTCTATCGGTTGCACGCCCGTGCCCAGGTTGGCATCGGTCAGCATGATTACCGGCGTGCGGAATGATTCGGCCAGTTTGCGTGCCATAACCACGAAGTGGAAGCACTCCGAGATAGTGGCGGCAGCGATAACAATCTTCGGCGAATCGCCCGGTATACCATAGAGTGCCGAGAGCAGGTCACCCTGTTCGACCTTGGTCGGCAGGCCAGTCGACGGGCCACCGCGCTGCACGTTGATGATCACCAGTGGTAGCTCGGCCATGATGGCAAGACCGATCATCTCGGTCTTCAACGCCATGCCGGGCCCGGAGGTGATCGTACAAGCGGTCTTGCCCGCATACGACGCGCCGATCGCAAAGCCGATCGCCGCTATTTCGTCTTCGGCCTGATGAACGAAGCCACCGGTCAGGTGGAAATCTTCGGCGAGGTAATGTGATGCCGACGTTGCCGGTGTGATGGGATACATCGAGACCAGTTCGATACCTGAGGCCATAACCCCAAGGCCGGCCGCCGTATTGCCGTTCATAACGACCGCCGATTTCAGTCGATCCTCTTTAGAAGCGGGTATCTCGAACGCGTAATTGATGTTTTCGCGCGCGAAAGCGTAGCCAGCATCGAACAGGTCATGGTTAATCTTGATGACCTTCTCGCTTTTCTTCTTGAAGATCTTGCTGATTTCGTTCTTTGCGATGTCGATATCGCGGTTATAAATTCGGCAGAGCATCCCGAGCACGAACATGTTCTTGCCCTTGCGGGGGTCCGGCACAAGCTTTAAACACTCTTCCTGGATGGGGAGTTCGAGGACGACCAGTCCCTGTTCCTCAAAGTCGGCGAGTGCTTCTTTGTATTGCTCGCGAATTCTCGGATCGGGATCCTTTGCCCACATGTTTTCCAGCAACACGACCGTGCCTTTCCTGTAGGCGTGGTTCGAGATGCGGGAGTAAAGCACCTGCTCATTGAACGCGACGACGATATCCGCCTCGTCGCCCATGTTGGTCATGTACTTCGAGCCCATCCGGACACGGATTCCGCTGGCGCCCTGACGTTCCCGGGCAGGTGGCTGGATTTCGGCTGGAATAATCTCAACGGTCCAGACGCCATTGCCCATCTTTCCGCTCACGAGCCCCAGGACCTGGCCGCACTTCTGTGCGCCTTCGCCGGAATCGCTGACGATTTCGACGATATGTTGGTCTACCTGGCGAACGCCGTCCCGCGCCTCCATGGTCTGATCCGCATCATCGGCCTCGTTCGCATTATCGACCGGATTCATGACTGCAGAAGCCGAACCGCCATGTTGTTCAGCCCGAATCTCATCGAACCTGGAGCGAAATTCCTCAATCGCCTCCCAGCGGGCTTTCCGCGCGGCCTCGACGTCGTCCGTGTGCAAGGATCGCCGTAAATCGTAGCCTAGTTCGCTACGTAGCGGCCGTGGTACTGCGAGTTTCACCCACCACGTCTTGTCGCGCTTGAACAAGTACTTGGTGTCGTCTGAGATCTGTGTGTGTGACATGCTTTGTTCCCCACCGTACCTATAGTCAAAGGACTGTACCTTTTCGATTGCGGGCGTTATTGCATGGGGTCTGGGGCATGTAAATAGGTATAAACATAAGTGATTCAGGCACTGGTCTGGCTCAGATGGAGTTGCAGGTTTGATCCGGAGCCGGAGATAGCGGATGCGCTGCCTCAAAACGCACGGGGACAGAGAATGACATTTATCATGCTCGGCGGGGTTGTCCGAGGTCGGCTAGGTGATCATCGCAACTGGCGCACGCTTTTCGCGGCTAATGTATCGCCGGCGGCGAGAATAAGACCGCGTGCCCCGCATGGCAGGATTATGCTGTAGAATCGCGCCACCACCCCCTTTCAACCTGTATTTCAGAGGCTATCGTGAGCAACGCAGACCAACTTGAAAAAATCAAAAACGCACCAGGATTCATTGCTGCACTGGACCAGAGCGGCGGCAGCACGCCCAAAGCACTTGGCCTTTATGGCGTAACGCCCGACGCCTGGTCGAACGACGAGGAAATGTTCGACGTCGTACACGCAATGCGGACGCGCATCATGACCAGTCCGTCATTCAGCGGCGACCGCATTCTCGGCGCCATCCTGTTCGAGAATACGATGGATCGCAAAGTAGAGGGCCGGTCAACGGCAGGCTACCTCTGGGATGTAAAAAATGTCGTCCCCTTCCTGAAAGTGGACAAGGGCCTGGCAGACGTCGTTGACGGCGCACAGGTGATGAAGCCGATGCCCGACCTCGATGAATTGCTCAGGAAAGCCGTGGCGGCCGGCATTTTTGGCACCAAGATGCGCTCCGTTATCAAGGAAGCCAATGAGACCGGGATTAAGGCAGTTGTGGCACAGCAGTTCGAGATCGGCCGCCAGATTATTGCAGCGGGCCTCGTACCGATTATCGAGCCGGAGGTAGATATTCATTGCCCGGACAAGGCAGCGGCCGAGGGCCTTCTGCACGCTGAGATCATGCGCCACCTGGACGGTCTCAATGCTGACGAGATTGTCATGCTGAAGCTGACGTTGCCTGAAAAAGACGGCCTGTACGCCGATTGCATCGCGCATCCGAATGTCGCCCGCGTCGTTGCGCTGTCCGGCGGCTATTCACGCGAGGAGGCGAATGAGCGGCTGTCTCGCCAGCACGGCATGGTGGCGAGTTTCTCGCGTGCACTGTCAGAGGGCCTGAGCGCACAGCAGTCCGAGGAAGAGTTCGATGCCACGCTCGATGCGTCGATTGCCAGTATTGCGGCGGCTTCTGCGACCTGATTGAACCACCAGATCCGGAATGTCTGAAAAAGGGGCCTGCGGCCCCTTTTTCTTGTGCCAGCCAAAATGCTGGCAATAGTGTATTTTCCGTATTCTCGGCTGATGTCGAAAAGCCGAAAATACGGAAATATTATTAACCTGGATGAGCGCCCCCATGACTGAGAAGAAAGCAGGCGAAGCGGATACTGTTGTCGACATTTCCCAGCCAGAGAAGGATATCGACAAGGCGTCGCCGTCCCATATTTTCGGTGAGATGCGGCATAGCCCGGAACAGATCAAGGATTTGTTCCGTAATGGCAAGTATCCGTACAAGACCAAGATCCGAAAGGGTGCCTACGAGCATCACAAAGAGGAGCTTCAGGTAGAACTCCTGAAGGTACAGAGCTGGGTCCGGGAAACGGGACAGCGCATTGTGATTTTGTTTGAGGGGCGAGACGCGGCCGGTAAGGGTGGCACGATCAAGCGTTTCATGGAGCATCTGAACCCGCGTGCGGCGCGTGTTGTGGCGCTTGAGAAACCGACGGAGTATGAGCTTGGTCAATGGTATTTTCAGCGCTATATCGAGCATCTGCCATCTGAAGGCGAAATGGTGTTCTTCGATCGCTCCTGGTACAACCGCGCTGGCGTGGAGCGGGTCATGGGCTTTTGCGACTCGCTCGAGTACCTCGAGTTCATGCGCCAGGTCCCCGACCTTGAGCGCATGCTGGTGCGCTCTGGCATTCGTCTCTTCAAATTCTGGTTCTCTGTGACGCATGAGGAACAGGACCGTCGCTTCAAAGCACGTATAGGCGACCCGCTGAAGCAATGGAAACTGAGTCCCATTGACCAGGAGTCCCAGGGCAAATGGGATGAATACACGGAAGCCAAGGAGGCCATGTTCTTCTATACGGATACGGCCGACGCGCCATGGACTATCGTCAAGTCCGACGATAAGAAGCGTGCACGGTTAAATTGCATGCAGCACTTCCTCGCAGAGCTCGATTACCCGGGTAAGGACCAACACGTTGTGCGCGGTCCTGACCCCCTGATCGTTGGCTCTTCATCTCAGGTCATCGAAAAAGACAGCCACCTCTGGGGTTGATACCGTTTGTATTGATGCGGGCCAGCGGCGATAATCGCCGCCGGTCCGCGTCGGCTTTTCCGCGACGGTCAGCCGTGAACTCCGCCAGGCCCGGAAGGGAGCAACGGTAGCGGTGATACCGGGTGCCGGGAAGCGGCTGGCGCGGGCCACTTTACGATACACTTGTCCGTCCGGAACCAGCCCCACAGGCATCTGATCTCATATGAGTTACCTCGTCCTGGCCCGCAAATGGCGGCCCAAAGACTTCGCGGATACTGTTGGCCAGGAGCATGTGCTCCAGGCCCTGATCAACGCCCTGGATTCGGGGCGCCTGCACCATGCCTACCTCTTCACTGGCACACGCGGTGTCGGCAAGACGACCATCGCCCGGATCCTGGCGAAAGCGCTCAACTGCGAGAAAGGTGTCTCGTCCCAGCCTTGCGGCGAGTGCAGTGCCTGCGTGGAAATCGACGAAGGCCGATTCGTGGACCTGATCGAGGTGGACGCAGCCTCGAAGACCAAGGTCGACGATACACGCGACCTGCTGGACAATGTTCAGTACGCCCCGGCGCGCGGGCGCTACAAGGTGTACCTCATTGATGAGGTCCATATGCTGTCCAGGAGCTCGTTTAATGCGCTGTTGAAGACGCTTGAAGAGCCGCCACCGCATGTGAAATTCCTGCTTGCGACCACTGACCCGCAAAAACTTCCGGCGACGGTGCTATCGCGTTGCCTCCAGTTCAACCTGATGCGTATGACGCCGCGCCTGATATCCGACCGGCTGGCCCATATCTGCGAAGCCGAGTCCATCGAAGCGGAGGCTAAAGCGCTTGCAACTATTGCCCGCGCCGCGGATGGCAGCATGCGCGACGCGCTCAGTCTTCTCGATCAGGCGATTGCCTACTGCGGCGGCAAGATCGAGGAACCTCAGGTTGCGAAAATGCTCGGCACTATCGATCGCGATCATGTGGTACGGCTGTTGCGGCTTCTGGCTGACAATGATGCGAAAGGTATCGTCGGCGCAATTCGCGAGATCGACGAACAGTTTCCGAACTATTCGCGTCTGCTGGAGGATCTCGCTCGAGACCTGCAACGCGTCGCCGTTTACCAAATCGTAGGTACCTGTGATAGCGAAGATGACCTCAGCGAGCAGGAGTTCGCCGAGTTGTCCGAGGCGCTACCGATGGCGGATGTACAGCTGTTCTACCAGGTTGCGATAATGGGACGACGCGACCTGCATCTCGCGCCCGACCCGCGCAGCGGAGCGGAGATGACATTGTTGCGCATGCTGGCGTTTCGTCCGGCTGCGGCAGCTGAAGGTGGCAGTGCGCCGGGTGGTGGTGCGGCAACGCGCACACCGGCGGCTAAGGCGGCGTCGTCGAAGCCGAGAGCCGTGCAGGCAAAGAAACAGGAGGCGGCCGCGCCGACACAATCCTGGGCGGAGCCGGATTGGAGCGCGCTCGTTGGTCAACTGGGGCTGACTGGCGCAGCACGTCTACTCGCGAGCAATTGCGCGTACCTGCGGCGTGAGAGCAATACAGTCCACCTGGGGCTCGATTCACGATCCGAGTCGTTACTTACGCGCCAGCGCAAGGATGCACTTGCCGAGCGCTTGTCTGAGCACTTTGGCGAGAAGCTGAGCGTAGACATCGAGCTTGGCGCCGAGACAGGTGAAACCCCGGTTCAGGAAGAGTCACGCATGGCGGACGAGCGCATGGAGGCCGCACGGCAGACGCTCGAGGCCGATCCCAATGTGCAGGCACTGAAAGACATGTTTGGTGCAGAACTTAAGACGGAGTCAATCGAGTTGATTAAGCCGTCGCAATCGGATTGAGGGAATTATAGATGAAAGGTGGTATTGGCCAGCTGATGAAGCAGGCCCAGCAGATGCAGGCCGATATGAAGAAGGCCCAGGAAGAGATGGCGTCGATCACTGTCACCGGAGAGTCGGGTGCCGGCATGGTGCGCGTTACGATGACGTGCCAGCACCAGGTCCAGAAGGTCGAAATCGACGACAGCATGATCGGGGATGACAAGGAAATGCTCGAGGACCTTACAGTCGCCGCATTTAACGATGCGGTTCGGAAGGTTGAAAAGACCGTGCAGGAAAAATTCTCTGGAATGGCCTCCGGCATGAGCTTGCCGCCCGGTATGAAACTGCCTTTCTGATCGCAGATGTCCTATTCGCCTCTACTGGTTCGCCTCATAGATGGCCTGCGCTGCATGCCGGGTATTGGGCAAAAGTCGGCGCAGCGCATAGCGTTTCATTTGCTCGAACGTGATCGGGAGGGCGCCAATAATTTATCGGCAGCTCTTGCCGAGGCAGTCGCTGGCATTGGGCACTGTAGTCGCTGCCGCATGTTTACCGAGCACGATTTGTGTTCTATCTGTTCCGCGGCGGGTCGTGACACGACCCAGTTGTGTGTCGTCGAGTCGCCTGCCGATGTAATGGCGCTGGAAGATGCGACGGGCTTCCGCGGCCTGTACTTTGTTCTGATGGGACACCTGTCACCGCTCGACGGTATCGGGCCCGACGAGTTGGGGCTCAGCCAGCTTGACGTCTGGCTAGGACAAGGCGAGGTCGCTGAACTAATTATTGCCACCAACCCTACGGTCGAAGGTGACGCAACTGCCCATTATCTTGCGGACCTCGCAACCCAGCGTGGCGTAAAGGCGAGCCGTATCGCACACGGTGTACCGTTGGGTGGTGAGCTTGAATACGTAGACGGCGGCACGCTGTCCCATGCGTTCTACGGCCGCCGTACTGTTGACTGAAGGAACAAATAATGTCGAGTGATAACTGCCTGTTCTGCAAAATACTCAATGGCGAGATTCCTGCTGAAATCATATACGAGTCTGAGACGGCGATAGGGTTTCGGGATATTAATGCAAAGGCCCCGACGCACGTGCTGGTCATCCCGCGCAAGCACATCTCCACAATAAACGACATCGAAGTGCACGATGAAACAGTCATTGGCAGCCTGTATACAGCGGCACGTGAGATTGCAGTTCAGGAAGGAATTGCGGAAGACGGTTATCGTGCTGTTATGAACTGCAACGAAAGTGCAGGGCAGACGGTATTCCACATTCACCTGCATATACTGGGCGGCAGGCAGATGGACTGGCCACCCGGCTAGTCAGTATTTGCCGTCCGCAAGCTGCTCGGTCAGGTGCACCATGCGTTTGAAGCTCTCGTAGCGCCGCGGACTAATTACACCGCTTTCGCAGCGGTCCTTCACAGCACAGCCAGGTTCACGCAGGTGCCGGCAATTGGCAAAACGGCATTCCTGGGCTGCATCGCGAATTTCCCGAAATCCCTTTGACGCGATCGTCGCTGATTCGAGCGCTGGCGCATAGTCACGAACACCGGGTGAATCAATTATCACACCGCCGCTCGGCAACGAGATCATCGCAGAGTTGACGGTCGTGTGCCGTCCTTCGCGGGACTTGTCGGAAATTTCCGCTGTCTTCTGTACGTCATCGCCAAGCAACGTGTTGATGATGCTGGATTTACCAACGCCGGACTGGCCAACTATGATCGCGCGATGCGTTGCGAGCAGCTTGCGTACATTGTCGATACCTTCCCCGGTCAGCGCGCTACAGGCCACCACGTCATAACCAATGTCGAAGTACGTATCGAGTTCATACAGGACGGATGACGTGCCCAAATCGCTCTTGTTGAAAACGACACACGCGTCAATGCCCATGATTTCAGCTGCGCACAGGTAACGATCCACGATGAACCAGTCGGGCTTGGGTTCTGCCGCAGCGACAACAATCAGATAGTCAATATTTGCCGCGAGGACTTCGATCTGGCCACGCATGTTGGGTCTTGTCAGTTCGTTGCGACGTTCGGTAATACCGGTTATCAGCCAGTCCTCTTCATTCTCAATTGGCTGCACGTCGACCAGGTCGCCACAAACGGGCTTGATGCGCTTGCCCTTGATGCGCGCCTGAACTTCGCGTCCATCGGCGAGCGAGAGACGCATGCGTCGGCTGTACGTAGCTATGACCGTGGCGTGATTCATGGCGGAAGTATAGACTGCGTGAACCATGACCACACCCGCTAACGACGCCTCAAGCAACCTGATCTGGATCGACCTCGAAATGACGGGGTTGTGCACGATCAACGACACGATCATTGAGATCGCGACGATTGTGACGGACAAACATCTCAATGAACTTGCCGAAGGACCGGTATTCGCGATTCGTCAGTCGCAGGAAACGATGGAAGGCATGGACGAGTGGAATACTCGTCAGCACGGCAAATCAGGACTGACAGCACGCGTCCTTGAAAGCAAGGTCGATGCAGCGGAGGCAGAAGCTGCGACACTCGCTTTCCTGCAGAAGTGGGTTGATACGGGTGCTTCGCCGATGTGCGGCAACAGCATTTGCCAGGACCGCCGTTTTCTCTCTCGTGAGATGCCGGAGCTCGAGGCGTTTTTTCACTATCGCAACCTCGATGTGAGTACGCTCAAGATACTGGCCCAGCAATGGGCACCCGGCGTTGCGAAAGGATTTGTCAAGGAGTCGGCACACCTGGCGCTCTCTGACATTCGCGATTCAATCGAGGAGCTGAGCTGGTACCGCGACAATCTGTTTGCAGCTGAGGTTCTCGACATTTCCGGTGACAATGGCTGAGCAGCCTTACAGCGAGTACGCGGCGCGTAATGTGACCCCCATACTCGAAATATTAAAGAACGAATTTGGTAGCGCTTCCCGCGTTCTCGAGATCGGTTCGGGAACAGGGCAGCATGCGGTTGCTTTCGCCGCAGCGATGGACCATTTGCATTGGCAGACAAGTGATCTCGATGAGAATCACGCTGGAATCCGGGCGTGGATTGATGGCTCGGGCATCAAGAATATTGCGCCGCCACTGTCCATGGACGTACGCGAGGCCAGTGTAGATCAGGGCGCCTACGATGCTGCATTTTCAGCAAACACCGCTCACATCATGGGCATCGATGCTGTCGGGAAAATGTTTTCGCTGGTTGCCGAAGCTCTGCGGCCCGGTGGCGTATTTTGCCTCTACGGGCCGTTCCGGCAGGGCGGTGAATTCAACGCGCAAAGCAATGCGGATTTTGACGCAAACCTGCGGCAGCGCGATTCTGTCATGGGTATTCGCGATATCGAGAAACTCGACGAGTTCGCATTGGCGGCTGGTTTGCAACGCGTACGATTTTACGCTGTACCCTCGAACAATAATGTTGCGGTCTGGATCTTGGAAGACAAATCATGACAACACACTCAGGCGGCTGCCATTGCGGCCGGGTCCGCTTCGAAGTCGATGCGCCGGCGGTTATTGAGGCCACGGACTGCAATTGCAGCATCTGCCGCATGTCGGGTCATCTCCACCTGCACGTGTCCAAAAAGGCCTTCAGATTGTTGCAGGGTGAGGACGCGCTGACGACCTACACGTTTAACACGGGCGTCGCGCAGCACTATTTCTGCAAGGTCTGTGGCGTCAAGTCGTTCTATATTCCGCGCTCCCATCCGGACGGTGTCAGCGTCAACGTTCATTGTCTTGACCCGCACACAGTGGAAAAAGTGACAGTCACCGCCTTCGACGGGCAAAACTGGGAGCAAAACGTTGCCGAACTGTCGGCGATAAGCGACTGATTTACTTCGATATTAGCTGGAAGGATATTTCCCCTTGCCTTATAGTTGCCACATTATGAAAAGACTACTCCATATCACGCTCCTCGTGAGTTCACTGGCAGCATCGACCGCCCTGGCACAGTCCGCATGGGTGACCGATCAGTTCGAGATCACGCTCAGATCCGGTCCCAGCACCAGCAACGCCATACAACTCATGGTCAGCAGTGGCACCCGGCTCGAGGTGATCGAGCGCGATGCCGAAAGTGGCTACACGCATGTACGAACGCAGGGTGGTACGGAAGGCTGGGTGCTGACTCGTTACCTGATGAATGAGGCGAGCGCACGCGAACAGCTCGAAACTCTCACGGGCCAGCTGACCAATGCGACCTCGCGCGGCAGCTCCCTGAATTCACAGCTCGGCGCCATCAAGGGACAGTACGATTCGGCGAATCGGCAGATATCGACGCTCGAGCGCGAAAAAGCGAGTCTCGAGAAAGAACTGGCCGAGATCAAACGCACGGCAGCGAATGTGCTGGCGATTAATGACCAGAACAAATCGCTGATGGACGAGCTGGCTGCCGCTCAAATACGCGCGGACACGCTTGAGCAGGAAAACCGGGTACTCGCGAGCCAGACCACCCGTTACTGGTTCATGGCCGGCGGTCTGGTGCTGCTGGTGGGCATTGCCCTGGGAATCTGGCTGCCGCGCATTCGCTGGCAGCGTCGTTCACGCTACGATCGTTTCTAGCGGTTCCCGTTCTCAGGCGACGGTTTCTCCCGCGAGAAACATCCAGGTTTCGATGACTGTATCGGGGTTCAGCGACATGCTCTCAATGCCCTGTTCCAGCAGCCAACGGGCCAGGTCCGCATGATCGGAAGGTCCTTGACCGCAGATGCCAACATACTTTCCGCGAGCCTTACAGGCCGATATCGTCATTGCCAGCAGCGCCTTCACAGCATCGTCACGTTCATCGAAGGTATCGGCGACAAGCGCCGAATCACGATCCAGGCCCAGGGCTAGTTGCGTCATATCGTTCGAGCCGATCGACATGCCGTCAAAATACTCAAGGTATTGATCCGCGAGCAGGGCATTGGTGGGCAGCTCCGACATCATGATCACCTTGAGGTCATGTTTGCCGCGTTCCAGGCCATTTCGGGCCATCAGCTCGATGACATCTTTTGCCTGTTGTACGGTGCGCACGAACGGAATCATGATTTGCACATTGGTGAGTCCCATGTCCTCGCGCACACGTCGCAAGGCACGACACTCAAGCTCAAAGCACGGCTTGAAACTCTCAGATACGTAACGCGCCGCGCCGCGGAAACCGATCATCGGATTCTCTTCGTCGGGTTCGTAGCGTTTGCCACCGATCAGATTAGCGTACTCATTCGACTTGAAATCCGACATGCGCACGATAACGGGTTCGGGCGCGAATGCCGCGGCAATGGTGGCAACACCTTCAGTGAGCTTATCGACAAAGAACTCGACCGGGTCAGGATAACCTGCCATCTGGTCGTCGATTGCGGCCTTCGTATCGGTGTCCTGCAAGTCGTATTCGAGCAGCGCCTGCGGGTGGACACCAATCATACGATTGATGATGAACTCGAGACGTGCCAGACCCACGCCGTGATTCGGTATATTGGCGAAGTCGAACGCGCGGTCCGGGTTGCCGACATTCATCATGATCTTTACTGGTATTTCGGGAAGTGAGTCGAGCTCGATGTTCTTTTCCTCAAAATCCAGGCTACCCTCGTAAACAAAACCTTCGTCGCCCTCGGCACAGCTCACCGTAACCTCTGTACCATCCGCTATCTGCTCAGTCGCGTCTCCGCACCCGACTACCGCGGGGATGCCGAGTTCGCGCGCGATAATGGCTGCGTGGCAGGTGCGTCCGCCACGATTGGTCACGATGGCCGATGCCCGTTTCATTACGGGCTCCCAATCGGGATCGGTCATGTCTGAAACAAGAACATCTCCTGGCTGCACGCGATTCATTTCGGCCACGGAGCGGATGACCTTGGCTGTGCCGGCGCCGATCTTATGACCGATGCTGCGTCCCACGATGATGACATCCCCCGTGTCTTTGAGCGTGAAACGCTGGATCGACCTGCCGCTTCGACTCTGCACTGTCTCTGGGCGTGCCTGGAGGATGTACAGCTTGCCGTCGTTGCCATCCTTGCCCCACTCGATATCCATAGGACGGCCGTAATGATTTTCAATCGTTAATGCCATCCTGGCGAGCTCGATAATGTCCTCGTCCGATATGGAGAACCGGAGGCTGTCAATTTCGTCCACATCGACTGTGTCTACCGTCTTGCCCGGCTCGGGATTGTCGCTGTAGACCATCTTGATGGCCTTACTACCCAGATTTTTGCGCAAAATAGGGAGTTTGCCGGCCGCAAGTGCCGGTTTGTAGACGTAGAACTCATCCGGGTTTACAGCACCCTGGACGACGGTTTCGCCGAGTCCCCAGGATGATGTAATGAACACTGCGTCGCGGAATCCCGTTTCGGTATCGAGCGTAAATATCACACCCGACGAGCCGATGTCGCTGCGTACCATGGTCTGTACACCAGCGGAGAGGGCGACATCCGCGTGATCGAAGCCGTGGTGGACGCGGTAGGCGATGGCGCGGTCGTTGAACAGCGATGCGAACACCTGATGCATGGCTTCTATCATGTTGCCCATCCCGCGTACATTGAGGAATGTCTCCTGCTGCCCGGCAAACGATGCATCCGGCAGATCCTCAGCTGTTGCGGAGGAGCGGACGGCAACGGCAATGTCCTTACCGGCGCTCATCTCATTCCAGGCCGTCTCCACGTCGCGCATCAGTTCGTCTGGAAGCGGGGCCTCCAGGATCCAGCCGCGAATGGCTGCGCCCGCACTGGTTAGTGCATCAATGTCATCCACATTGAGGTCGTCGAGTAAGCTATGAATCCGCTTGTCGAGCCCGTCCACGCTCAGGAACTTACGATAGGCCGCGGCCGTGGTTGCGAACCCTCCCGGGACAGTGACGCCCAGGTTGGACAGATTGCTGATCATTTCACCGAGAGAGGCGTTTTTTCCACCGACGGTTTCAACGTCATCCATGCCAAGCTCTGCGAGCTTGATGACATATTGCTCCAAGTCTTTCTCCCTTGTGTTCCTTGGCAGGAATGGGACAATCCTACCGATGGTTGAGCGCGTCGTGTTTTTTGTTTCGGACCAGACCGGTGTCACGGCAGAGACACTCGGTCACAGCCTGATTACTCAGTTTGCTGGCCAGAATTTTCGCCAGACGACTCTGCCATTTATAGATTCCGATGACAAGGCGAACGAGGCAGTTCGGACCATCAATGCGGCGGCCGAGGATGCGGCCGTCCGTCCTATCGTCTTTTCGACGATGGTGCAGCCTGATTTGCGGGAGATTGTTAAAACATCAGCGGGGCTGCATCTCGATATTTTCGATGCATTCCTGCAGTCGCTCGCGGACGAATTTGACGAGGCGCCGGAGTACAGATCGGGGCGCGCGCACGGCGTGAGTGATATCGATGCCTACATGAAACGCATCGAGGCGACAAATTTCGCGCTGGCCAATGATGATGGCGGTGTGAGCCGCAACTACGACGTGGCGGATGTGATTCTCGTTGGTGTGTCACGCTCCGGCAAGACGCCCACCTGTCTGTACCTTGCCCTCCAGTACGGTGTCTACGCGGCGAACTACCCGCTGACCGACGATGAGCTGGAAAATGGCAAGCTGCCGGATTTTCTGCTGGAGCACAAGCACAAGCTGTTTGGCCTGACGATCGCGCCCGAACGGCTGCGCGAGATACGCAAGGAGCGGCGGCCGCTGGGTAATTATTCTTCGGCGCAGCAAGTGCGTTTCGAACTTCGGGAGGCGGAGAAAATATTTCGCCGTTACGGCATACCGAGCGTCAACACGACGATGTTCTCGATCGAGGAGATATCGAGCAGAATTCTTGATAGTACCGGGGTAGAGCGCAGAGTTCGACCCTGATATTGCCGGTCATGTGCTGCTATATTGACGGCATGTTGCTCGATTCACACCTGGTTCCGGAGACCGCCGCAAAGCCCCGCAGTTTTGTGGGATTGATGGCTGTGTACGAGAGCAATTACCTGCGCCTGTTACGTCTGATCCCCGAGATCGCGCGTCTGGACGGCTGTTTTCGCTCACGAGTGGCCGGTGATTGCGACCTGCATGTCGAGATACTGGAACGCTGCCGGTACACGGTAACCCTTTCTCTCACCTACCATTTCGAAACCGATGATGGCCTGCTGATCGATCCGGACATGACCGTGCGTGCCTATCTTGACGGACGGCTTGCCGAGGTCATGGCCATCGGCACCACGCAGCGTCACGTGACGTTACGCAAGCTGGTGAAGGAGCATGGCAGGGAACTGAGCCGTCGCTGGCGTCGCAATATGGTCCTCAACAAGTGGCTCGACTACCTGTCCGAGCAGGGACACCTCGTACTCGAACGCTAAAACTGTCGATTCAGTCCGCGTTTCGCTATTCCAGGCCTGAGATCATTACGTTCAGTAGCGCACCGCATTGGGTGCGAATGCCTGGGATTATGTAAAGAGACAAGCCGTGGCGAGCATCACGACAATCTTCAAGAACGAACCGGAACAGCAGCCGCAGGACACGGACAAACTCGTGGATCTGTTTCGTAATCGTGCCGAGCTGAAGAAGGAATTCGCCGCGTTACGTAACGAAAAGTACCAGCTACAGGATCGGATCAAGGCACATCAGGGCGCGACAGAGCGGGTGCAGCAGAAGCTGAATCACCTTGAGTCGCTACTCCTGGATCCTGAATGGGTTCACAACGTTGTCGTCTTTTACCAGATGCGCCGCCTGGCCGCCCATTGCGAGTCAAAGATCGTGCGATTTGCAGAGCAGCTGAAACAACAGCGCGAGCTACGGGTGCACAGCAAGGTACTGGTTTCCTGGAACGAGAAGCGCAAGAAGTCGTCCAGGAAGGCACAGAAGAAAATCGGGGAGCAACGCCTGCGAGTCCAGATGCTGGAAGACCAGTTGCAGTCGGAGCGCCACAAATTACTGACCATGGGCAGCATTACGAAGATGCTGCGCGGTCGTTCACAGGCATCACAGGTCGTGAGTCTCGAAGCTTCTATTGTTGCGGCACAAGCCAGGGAGCAGGAGTTACTGCAGGATCTTGCACGCGTTGAGACACTGGATCCTCCGGCACATCAAGGGTTGGATATCGCTGCAAAGCGTTCGATCAATTTCATGATCCTGGCGTTCGTCCAGCAGCTGTACCTCGACTATGCCGAGGACAATCTTGTCGGATTGGCGAAAGAATCCAGCGAGAAAAGCGTTGGGGCTGTTAACTATGGCACCAAGTACGAGTGCGATGAATTGCTGCAGCGGTTGACCCGCCGGCGTGAAGAAGTGGAGCAGGCGGGAGATTTCGCGGAGCTACTGAAGACCCGAGCCAAGATGATCGCGAAGACAGCATTATTCCGGAACGATGACGATGCAGTACCGGTACCAGGTACCGTCGCAACCATTTTCGATATCGACCCAAACGGGGTTGTGCACCAGTCGGAAGCAAGCATTCTCGGAGAGAATTACTTCGGAGTAGCGAAGGTATTGAGCCGCTAACAGGCGAAGCTCAAACGGTTCTAGATATCTCTGCGGTACATCTGGCGCCTGAACGGCACCAATTCGTTGTCTGAGAGTGAACGCAGGCGAGGAGCGGGCACCTTGTCGTCGTCAGATTCGATCTCGCTACTTTCTTCGGTCTCGGATTCGTTTTCGCTGTCGGTAAAGATCTTGCGTGCCGTTGCTTCAACACGTGGTTTCAGCACATGGTCGTCGGCGACCGCGTCAATCGTCGTGGACATCGTGTCGGCCTTGATTTTCAAGGTCGCCTCGAGATGGCTGTAGCAGAGAGGGTCGTGGTCGGGGGCAGCGACTACAGGCGCCGCAAAACAGCCGGCCAGCACCAGGATCGCCGCGACTTCTGCGATATGGACCTGCTTAGGCTGTTTCTGCCGTCTTGCCATGGCTTGCCCCTTAACGGTGATTGCCATTACGCAATCGGCTAGGTGTTATAGTCGAGTATAACACCGCGACTTTTCGGGTCAAGCCCAGGAATCAGCGCTGTATCTGGGCTGTCCTGGGCGTTTGTGTTGTCACCTCGCGCATTGTGGCCAGGTCGGCGACTATGCCAGCAGCCTGATCCAGCTGGATGTCCGGGAAATCCTCGTCCTCAATATCATCCAGACTTTCGATGGGTTCGATTCCAAGCGCCGCACGACGTTCATTCTCGAGATCAACCCGGCGTTGCAGGTCCTGCTCGTGCTCAGCGCGCCGCCCTTCCATATTCAGGGAAATTGTCTTCTGAGCCCGGATTTTCTCGGCTGCGCGGATGCTCTCCAGCTGGAACTGAAAATTCGGATCGTCCTTGGAGCGCTCGGTGTGCGCCACCGTCAGCGATTCGATCATGCCTTCGAGCGGTTTGCCGGCCCTGAATCGGGTGGTCTGCACCGTGTCCCAGGGCAGGGCGCTGTCACGCACGCTTTCACCAATCAGTTCGGCATTGATATACGACGGCAGCGCGATGTCCGGATCCACACCGCGATGCTGTGTGCTTTCGCCGGTAACCCGGTAGTACTTGCCAATCGTCAGCGTGAGCTGACCGAAACCTTCATTATCCTCGCTGCGAATATACTGGTCGAGCGAGTAAAGATTTTGCACGGTGCCCTTGCCGAACGTTTGCTGGCCGATAATCACGCCACGTGCGTAGTCCTGGATGGCAGCCGAGAAGATCTCGGATGCCGAGGCACTGTAGCGGTCGACGAGAACCGCCAGCGGGCCACTGTAGGCCACGCGCGGAACCGGGTCAGGATCGTCCAGGCGGCTGATCCGGCCATTCGCGTTGCGCAGCTGGACGACCGGACCATTATCGATGAACAGGCCGGAAAGGGCCGTAGCCTCGGTCAGGTGACCGCCGCCGTTGCCGCGCAGGTCGACCACCAGGCCGTCTATGCCTTCTTTTTCAAGCTCTGTGATCAGACGCCGCACGTCCTTGGTGGTGCTCTTGTAGTCCTTGTCGCCGTTACTCAGCGCCTGATAGTCACGGTAAAAGCTGGGCACGTCGATGACACCAATTGACCATTCGCGTCCATCGCGCTGAATCTTGACGATTTCGCTCTTGGCGGCCTGCTCTTCGAGTTTGACCTGACCGCGTGTGAGGTCGATAAATTTCTTGGGGCTGCCCGGCAACGCGTTGGCGGGGATGATTTCCAGCCGCACAACGGATTTGGCAGGGCCCCTGATCAGCTCGACCACATCGTCGAGGCGCCAGCCGATTACGTCGACAATTTCACCGTCCGCGCCCTGCGCGACACCGGTAATCCGGTCTTCGGCCTTCAGTGAGCCGTCGATTGCCGCCGGACCTCCAGGGATGATGCCTGCGATCTTGACGAAATCCTCATCGGTTTGGAGCGACGCGCCGATACCGAAGTACGAGAGACTCATCTGTATGCGGTATTCCTCCGAGTTTCGCGGCGACAGGTAGCTGGAGTGGGGGTCGAGCGCGTGTGCGAAGGTGTTCATGAAACGCTCGAACACGTCGTCGTTGTTCAGCTGATTGAGCCGTTTGATGTATCCCCGGTAGCGCTTGCCAAGAACTTCCTGGATTTTCTCCCAGGATTCGTCTTCCAGCGCGAGGTTCAGCGCATCGTTTTTGACCCGCTGCCTCCAGATATCATCGAGTTCAGCCGAGCTCTCAACCCAGGGCTCTTCCGAGCGATCGAACTGGTAGGTCTCGTCCTTCGTGAAATCAGGTTCGGTGTCAAGCTGCTCCAGGGCAAAAGTCAGGCGCTCGCGCACCCGTGTCTGATACACCTGGTACATTTCGAAAACAGGATCAAGCGGCTTGCTCTTGACAAGATCATCGAGCTCGTAACGATAGGTTTCAAAGTACTCGATATCGCCCTTTAGCAGGTACATCCGGTTGCTGTCGAGAGACTCGATGAACAGGTCAAGTACGCGTGAGGACAGCTCATCGTCGACGGCAACATGGTTGTAGTGTTGCTGCTGCACGAACTGTGTGACGATTTCGCCGATTTTTTCGTGGCGCGGTTCGGGGAAGAGAAAGCTCTCCTGGTCGACTGCCGCATTGTTGCTTAGCGCAGGCCAGGAGACGAGCGCGAGGCCCAATCCTGCCAGCCAGTTAATGCGGCGATATCCGTATTTCGTCAAAGCAATCTCCAATCGTGCCAAAGGGTTTCGGCCTGAGCATTTGTGAGCTAGGCTAGTTGTCCTGCGCCCGTGGATCAAGGGCATATTCGTCATATTCTTTCAATGTTACGCGGTTTTTCTGACCGTTATGGAAAATAATCTATGCGTCCATTGTCTGTTGTCACGCTGATCATTCTCGGATCGTGCTTCGCGATCACGTTCAGCCTGACAGCCGTCATCATTGTCATCCTGATCCTTGGGGACGAGTATCCGCGTCTGCAAGGCGAGTTTGACCCCGTGCTCCGCAGCGCGTCCGTCTTTCTCGGTATGACCCTGATCTCCGGCGTTAGTTTCTACAGCCTCGTAAAAAACCAGGTTTGGCGCTATTGGGCGCAGGCCGCGATGTGGGGTGGCCTGTTTGCGACCGGGTACTACTTCTGGCCGTAGAACCAGCGGCTGATCTCTCTTAGCTCAGCAACCGGCCCCCGCGGCCCCGACGCCGGTGCATTCGCGCCTGAAGTTCCTTGCGGCGAGCGTCGAGCCATCCTTCGCGACTGGCAGCGCTGCCGTCACCGGTCTGCGACAGTCGTTGTCGGTAATCGCAGAAGTCCTGGTAGGCATCCATTTCATGCTTCAGCTCGCGAGCGACGAGTTCGATCATGATAGCGTCGTCCAGAAAGCCTAACCCGGGAATGTTGTCGGGAATCAGATCCTCAGGTTCAGCGAAATAAGCGAGGGCGTTGAGCACGCGCGTCGCGTCCTGGTGCGGAAGGCGCCAGTCAATATCCGATAGCATCTGGATCATAAGGCGCAGCCGCTCGAGGCGTTCGACAATAAAACCGGGCGCTTCGGACTTCGGGACTTCTTTCAGCAGATCCTCGGCGGCGGCAACGATATCCTCGGGCGCCAAACGTCGTGCAGCCTTGCGCGCCTCATTCATTATGAGACGGAAGTGCTTCAGGTCATTGTCGTCGAGTTCAAATGAGATTCGCATAGTCACATGCGGATAATACTATTTGCTGAAGCGGCGGTCCCAATTCTTTGAGCGATCGAAGCCGCCGGTATTGTAGGGGTCGAGGCCTGCTTCCTCGCCAGAGTCAACCAGCGAGTCATCGAGAATCTTCAGGGTTTCATGAGTTCCTGTGTCTTCCCGAACAAACTTGTTGCGGATCAATACGTTCTTGCCCGGGCCATTGCTCTCGATTTCGCCCGACAGCTCGGCATCAGCATCGACGAATTCCGGATTGCGGCGGGGTACTTTCTGTGGTGGGCGAACTCGCGGCGGCGCAGCATGGGCGCCAGTCATGTGGAGTTTCGGCGATGGCGCCGAATCTTCAGCATTGAAGCGGTTTTTAAACCAGTTTTTCAGTCTCTCCAGCATGAACTTGTGACCGGTGTGGCGAGTAAATTAATTTCATCTGAGTACGTATGCAGAGTGCAATATAAGTCCGCGAAATGCTACAAACTCCTGGGGCATAAGAGGGCTTGATGTTTCGGAATTGTGATACGGGTCACAGTTTCGCTGCTGCGCGCCAGCCAAATGCTATCAATCGAGCTATTTGCCAGACCAGCCACGGCGACAGGACCAGGAACCATGCGGCCAGGTCGCCATCGCGTACCTTGCCAATCAGCGTTCCGAAGAAATCGCCGTAGCCCATGCCGCCATAGACACCAAAAACTGCTTTGCCGACGAACCAGACTGCGATTGGCAGTATTACGAGACCAAAGAACAGCATGCCGGTGAAGAGTGCGGCTTCTTTCTTAAGTGATTCGCCTCTGGGGCTGGGATGTTTGCCTGCAATGTCAGTCACGATACGACGCCCGTGGGAGTAGGGCCGTTATCGTTGCTTAGGTGCTGGTTCAGGTCAAGCGTCGGAGTCCGTCGGGCGACGGCGACGCCGAAAAACCAGCAAGCCCAAATGAATGCATGCCGCCGAGAACAGCAGGTAGTGTGGGAGTACCCAGAACCACTCGCTAATGTACAGCGTTGCGAAAAAAGCCATGAACCCGGCAACCAGGTAGAAATAGGGCAGCGCGTTGTAGAGAAGCTTGGGCAGCCATATCTTTCTGGAGATGGTGTTGCCTGTTTTGTGCGTGACCTGCTGCGTATCAGTCAGTCTTACCGGCGTCCCTGCGGTGGTAGTCAGCATCGTGCTGTCTCGCTTCCTTGTCGTAGAAGCAAACTTTAGACCGATTGGAAAGAAAAGAGCGTGATTACGCTCACAATTCAACTGTCGCGCTTGGGTCGCTCTTCGTAGCGAAAGTGCGCATTGCCGATCGTGACGATATCGCCATTCTTGAGGAAATGCTCGGTTACCCGGGTAGAGTTGACGAAAACGCCATTCTTGCTGCCCCAGTCGATGACCCGTGTGGAATCACCATCAGCTTGCACCACGGCATGCCGACGACTGATGTACACGGCGTTCAGCTGAATGTCATTGTCGTCGGTCCGGCCGATCGTCAGGCGATCCTTAAACAGTGGAAACCGCAGTAGTTGCTTGCCAACCTTTCCTACCAGGACCCTGGTAACACGCTCCGGTGACTTGTGTGCCTGCGCCTGGGCCTGGTCGGCTTCGTCAAACTGCTCGGAAATGCGGACATCGATATCCGAAATTACGTTGCCTATTTCATTAATAGACTCCATTTGCTCGGATTTGCGTGCGAGTTCCGAAAGGAGGACATTGATGGCATCGCTACGCGCATCGAGCTTCTGCTCGAAGTCGTTTGCGACGCGCGTCATCTTCGCCAGCTCTTTCTCAAGTTCATCGATACGCTTGCTGGATTGCTCATCGCTATCGCATATCATGCGCTCGAGTTCCTCCTTGAAACTCCTGGTATCGACGAGATCAGAGGCGAGTTGGGTAGTGAGGACCTCGGATTGAGCAACAGTTTCCTGAGCCTCTCCGAGCTCGAAGCGCAGCATGCGAAGTTCCTGGGCATGTTTTTCACCAATGGCCCCAAGTTCCTGCTCAAGTTGCAGCTTGTCGTCCGCCGCGTTGGCCAGCGCTTCTTCAAGATGCCTGTTCTTATCAATCGTCTCGGCCAGTGCCCCGGAAACGCGATCGCGCTCGCTCTGCAATTCGTCCTGCAGTGTAAGTACGTCCTGTAGTCTGCGCCGCAGAGAATCGGCATAAGCTTCAGAACGCGCCAGGCGATTCTCGTCATTTGCGAGCGTGTCCTGTACACGCGCAGACAGAGGTGGTTCCGGAATTTCGCGCACGGCTCTGCGTGTGGCTTTTATTTCATCCTTCAGCTCCGCCGTGACAGAGCGATGGCGTTCGTCGCGACTACGAATTTCGGCTTTGAGTGCCTTGATATTGCGGTCGCGGGTTTTAAGGAGTTTCTCCTTGCGCGACAGAGATTCACGCAAGTCAGCGATGTCGGTGTTAAGTCTCTCTGCGAGTTCCTCGCGCGCTACGATTTCGGTTTCGAGTCCCAGCCACTTGGCACGCAGCTGTTCGATATCGTATTGGAGCTTGCTGATCGTCCGCGCATCGCTGCTGCGATGTTCGTCAAAGTTGCTGGTGTGTTCTTCGGACTCCAGCATGCCGTCAACATGCGACGGATGATCCTGGCGGAACGTTACCGCTTCGAGTTCGGCGGTCTGATCGTCGTCATCCGCGACTAATTCGTTTATTTTAATTTTCTCATTAGTCATCCGCGCAGTCTATCACGCAAGGACTGCGCCTCAATGAGGCGTGCCCAAAAAATCAGTGGCTTAAGTTAAATCTGTCAGTCGCAGGACACGGTTCTGCCCGCAGCCCAGTCGCGCATCGCGCCGATACGCTCGGCCATGACGACGGAGAGTGGCCGGGTCTGCTCGATTTCGGCGAGGATGTGGTTGCTTGCGAGCGGCTCGTTTTGAGCATGGGCGGCGTACAGCGACGAAACGATGGCTTGCTCGATCTCCGCACCCGAGAATCCTTCAGTTGCAGCGGTTAGTTTTTCGAGGTCAAAGGCCTGCAGCGATTGTTTGCGATTCGTCAGGTGGATGGCGAATATTGAGGTCCTGACACTGTCATTGGGCAGGTCCACGAAGAAAATTTCGTCGAATCGCCCTTTGCGAACGAGTTCGGGTGGCAGGGTGCTGATGTCATTGGCGGTCGCTACGACAAATACCTTGCTGCGCCGTTCCGCCATCCAGGTAAGAAACGAACCCAGCACGCGTTGCGTGGTCCCGGTTTCTCCACCGCGTCCGGCTATGCCTTTTTCAATTTCGTCGATCCAGAGCACGCAAGGCGACATGATGTCAGCGGTTTTCAATGATTCGCGGAGCTTGCGCTCCGTTTCACCGTGGTACTTGTCGTAAATCGCGCCGAAGTCGAGACGCAGAAGAGGCACGCCGAAAACGCCGGCTGTTGCTTTTGCAGCAAGGCTCTTGCCGCAACCCTGTACGCCGAGTAGCAGGATGCCTTTCGGAACATCGAGGTGTGCGGCGTCGCCATCACCACGAAACGCCGGGCGTCTTTGCTGTAACCAGGATTTAAGTCGGGTCAGACCACCTACATCGTTAAACCGGGCGGTATCATACTCAAATTGTAATGCCCCACCTCGGTTGAGCAGTTCATACTTGGCTTGCATGACATCGGGAAGGTCACTGCGGGTGATGGCGCCATCGACATAGATAGCGTTGCGCGCGAGTCTTTCGGTGTCAGCCCAGGTCAGCCCTGCGAGATTCTGGATCAGCAGTTCATGCGCTTTGGGGTCCACCTGGACACGCGCACCTGGATGGTCCCTGGCATATTCCCTTGCGGCTTTCTTCACGATCATCGTGCGATCGCTTTCCGACGGCAGAGCCATATCGAAGCGCGCACAGAAACTTTCGAGTTCCTGTGGAATCTTGACAGTGTGGCTGATCAGGACTATTTGCCGGTTAATGTCCTGTGCGCGCATGCAAATGTCTTTTAGTAGTCGCACATGGACCGGGTCCTCGAGAAACGGATGAAAGTCGAGCAGGACATAAATGCCAGGCTTGGAGACCGCGCGGATATGCTTCAGGACGTCGGTGGGCTGTGCGTTGATCGCCTGGGGCTCAAGCGAAATATCGATGCGTTGCAGCCCATCGGTAATTGTCCATCGAAACAGCGGCGCATACGAATCGCTCGCTCGCGAAACTGTGATCGATTGCAGCAGCTCAAGCATGCGTTGCTCATCCTGCGACTCAATGACGACAATTGGTGTGCGGGATCGAAGTACAAGATCGAGGTCGTGACGTCCATCCATGCTGCGTTCAGAGCTCCTGGTTAGCTGTTGCCATACTACTGCAGCCGGGCAAATTGCCGCTGTGAAGTGTGTCGGGTGTTACACCAATTGTCTCTTTCACGACGTGAATCAGGCTGCTGAGGTCTATGTCTGTATTCACAAGGTTTGGCAGAATGGAGTCCAGGTCCACTTTGCCTTCAGATTTCTCCAGTAACTCGCGGTCGAGTTTTTTGAAGATGGTGACCGCCAGCGCGGTGGTCGCCGCGGTGGATTCCCCGCCGCAGAGAGCAGTGCTTTGTGCACCCCATTCAGCCTGCCGGGCGAATGCCTTCTTCGCGCGGCTTTTGGAAATCGCATTACCTCGCCGGAGTAATTCGATGCTGTAGTACTCGGCCAGACCTTCGACAATCCAGTCGTTTCCTTCACGTGGCCGCAGCCCGAGCGCTGTGTGCATCACTTCGTGCAGCAGCGAGCTTGTCGCGTTCTCGCTGATGAGGGGGCGATCGGCATGCAGGAAAAACGACGCCGGCGCAGACAGCCCGCCGCGCCACATAGGTTCGCCGGCGCTGATAATAGTCAGGCGAGGGAGGGTGTCCGGTAGTACCTCATGCAATTCGGGGAGGGTCCAGTTGAGCAGCGCCAGCATATCCATGCGACGTACATCGTGAGACTGCGGTGCCGCAATGGCCACGCGAGTTCCGGCAATTGTTTCGCGACGGACGCCAAGTTTGCCCATGGCGATCCAGCCGGTGGGCTCGTCAAAGCGCCGCTCCGCTCGATCAATGACGATGGGTTGCGCCAATGCTGAGTATTCCGTGATGGCAGACCAGCTGGCGGGCAGGTTGAAAGCGAGGGTGGTTCGCGATTCCGAGCCCTTGAGTGTTCTCGTGCGCGCACGCGGGATTACATCTTCAGCACGAAAAATGCCCCACTCGGTATCTAGCAGCGCATCGAAGGCGTTGTCGCCACGTTCCTGGCGCACGAGGACCCGCCACTCGAGTGTGCCGCCATCTGCAGGAGGTTGCCATTGAACGCGGTTGTTATGGACCTGCAGATCACCGTCGCCACTCATGTCGCTGACCAGGTCGCTGACTGGAAAGGATATTTCACGCACGAGATCTCGGGGTTGCCGCAGGCGCATTTCGACCAGAACCGTCGAGGTGGCGGGGTCGGGCGACAGAGTGTAGTGCATGCTGTACTCGCGGTTATTAGCGCGATCAGCGGACTCTGACGTTGGCACACCACATGCGGCGAGCGATGCCAGCGCGACCAGAAGGCCCCAGGAGCCGGGAGTTTTTTTAAAAGCTGAGAGGCAGTTCATTCCAGATTAAGGTGCCAAAGGCTATATTTGACGCTGTTGTAGTTCGGAGTGACGCAGATGATAGCGCAGCCTGCTCACATAATTCGCGTTTTCTCTTTAGCAATCACAGTGTTGGCACTGGCTGCCTGTGGTTCAAACCCGCCTGCGCCATCGCCTGTCGAACGCGGGTCAGTGGGCCAGCCTGCCTCTTCCCCTGTCAGGACGACAGCGGGTCAGCGTGCGGCCGCTTTTGCCCTTGACCAGGTTGGCGCCCCTTATCGCTATGGGGGTACCTCCCCAAGCGGCTTCGATTGCAGCGGTCTCGTGCAGTATTCCTACCGGCAGGCTGGTCTCAAGGTTCCACGCACCACTGGCCAGCTTTGGTCGGCGGTGAGTCCCGTCGGCCGCAGTGAGCTAAGGGCCGGGGACTTACTGTTCTTTAGGGTTGAGGGAAAAATGTCGCACGTTGGTCTGTATCTTGGAGAGCGACGGTTCGTGCATGCCCCGCAATCGGGACGCAAGGTCTCCGTAGAGTCGCTGGACGCGCCATTTTACAGAGCGGCATTGATCAGGGCCGGCCGGCCTTACTAGGCGTGCCTACTGAACGATAAAGGCCCGTAGTTGTTGCGCGAGCCCTTTGCAGGCCCTTGTCTGTGTGCGGGCGATCAATGGTATTGGGATAACCAGAGCCGGCAGGAACGAAGTGCCGCTGACATCGGCAGAAACGGTGCCAGCCGACTCATAGTCGTCCAGATCCCAAACTGCGGCTTCGTAATCAGCATCGTTTTGCCACCAGGCGAATCCGAAACAGCCACCGCCGCCCGGCCCCGCGGCACAGGAGAGGCTGCCACCTTCGGCCACGCGTTCAGTATCGCCGTCGAGCCAGACGACGTAGCGAACACCCATATCCTTAACCGCACTTTTCACACCCGGGCGATCCATCAATGCAGGGAGTCCCTTGGTATCTGCCGGTGCGGTGCGCGGCTCGAACCACGGGAACAGTCTGTCAACGAACTTCTGGTGCGGAACAACGCTGATTCCGTTTGAGCCCGCGCCAAGTGCCTTTTCAATACAGTCAAGGTAGTCGCCCTCGGTCTCATTGCCCTGGTGGTAACTCTTGGCCATGATGACCACGGACTGGCCATCCTTGAGGCCGGTGACATTCTCTCGCGCATCTTCGATGCGTGATGTGATGCAGCCGGTCAGGCTAAAGGCAATGAAAACCACAAGGAACTTACTCTGCCGCATCGTCAATGCCTCCGATGGCGAAGATGCCGATGACGCTGGCCGGTTCTTCGCTCTCCTGTTCGGTACCGGCGACCATAGCTTCCGACTCTGTTGACGCCGGCTGCAACGGGCCATTCGCCAGCTGACTGATATTGGTGGCCCGCTCCATCTGCATGATAATGAGCGCCGCCGCGTCCCGCATAGCGAGCACGGCCGCTCGCTTCAGTGAATCGCTGCCGCCCAATTCTTCTTTCTGGCTCTTGCCGTAGGCATTGACGGTCCAGCTGGAAGCGCGATTGCCGACGCTGTCGAATACTGACATTCGGTAACGAATCCAGACAGCAAACGCCTCCGACTGGCTCTGGCCGGGTGTGGAGAATTCGAAGCCATCAATTGAGGGTTCGATAAGTGCGTCAAACTGGTGATCCCGCGGATCATCCTCGGGCCCAAGGACAATGACCGAATCAAACATGTGGCCAAACAATTGCGTGAAGAACGCGGCGTTGGAGCGGCCGAGATCGATCGTCCAGGTTTCCTTTCCAAGGACCTGCTCGACATGCACAAAGTGCTCAAACTCGGCAGGAATGCGGACCGCGACATCGACCCCGATTTTCTCCATCCGCGGCTCGGGAATAGTTGGCATTTCCATCGTCACAGTCGAACTGCAACCAACCATCAGCAGGGTTGCGAGACCAGCAGCTATTGCAGTGCGTAATTTTTCGATCAACTAGATAGAATCCACGCGAGTTCGGTTTATTGCTTAGTCAGAGCCTTCCCATTGCACAGAGTTCCCGGAAATGCTGTATTCAAGCCCGATCAACTTTAGTGGTACCGTTCCTCCAGTGCAAATCATAAGATCAGGAGTTGTGAATGGCCCGGCCCAAGGTGCTTGTCTTCCAGCATGTTCCCTACGAGCCGCTTGGTTCACTGGACCCCTTGCTAAAGGGCGCCGGGTTCCGAATTCGCTACGTCAATTTTGGCCGTGAGCCGGAATTTCGTCCTACTCTGGACGGTTATGAAGCGCTGATCGTCCTGGGTGGGCCGATGAACTCCGACCAGATCGACAGCTACCCGAACCTGATCACCGAAGTCGAGATTATTCGGGAGGCGGTTGACCGGGATATGTCGGTGCTTGGTATTTGCCTGGGTGCCCAGTTGCTTGCCAAGGCACTTGGCGGGCAGGTTTCGCGCAATAGGGTTCGTGAGATCGGCTGGTACGACGTCGAGATGACCGAGGCAGGGCTCAGCGACCCCGTGCTATCGACCTTCGCACCGAAGCAGGAAGTATTCCAATGGCATGAAGACGGCATGACTTTGCCGCCCGGCGCAGAATTGCTTGCCCGCTCGCCGGCGAGCCCTGTGCAGGCCTTTCGATTCCGTGAACACGTCTACGGATTCCAGTTCCATCTGGAGACGAATCGTCCGTTGATCGATCGCTGGCTATCGGTGCCGGCACACCAGGAGACGCTGCAGCAGGAGAAAGGAAACGTTGATCCCGCGGCGATAAGCCAACAGGCGAACACGTCTGTTGGCCCCCTTGAGCAATTGAGTTACGAAACGTTCTCGCGCTGGATCGATCGTTTCGAGATCGGCCCGCGCAAGCAGCGTCTTCCGTCTCGATAGCGTTAGTAGTCCAGCCACTCCAGCGGCGGTTCCTGCATCAGGGCGACCTGTTCGCGCAGTGCGAGCACATGATCGTCCCAGTAACGGCGGCTGTCGAACCACGGAAATGCGACCTTGAACGCCGGGTCTTCCCAACGCCTCGCCAGCCACGCAGCATAGTGCATGATGCGCAGGCTGCGCAGAGCCTCGATTAGGTGTAATTCGCGCGCGTCGAAAGCTCGAAACGCAGTGTAGCCTTCGAGCAGGGCTTTTAGTTGCGGCTGCTGTTCTTCGCGGTCGCCTGACAGGAACATCCACAGGTCCTGGACGGCGGGTCCGTGACGACAGTCATCGAGGTCCACGATGTGTAACTGGTCTTCCTTAACGAGCACGTTGCCGGGATGAAAGTCGCCATGCAAGCGGATTTCGCGAGTGGCACCGGCACGCCGATAACAGGCTTCAACGCCATCGAGTACAAGCTCGGCAATGCTCTCATACGCAGGGCGGTTATCGTCGGGGATGTAGTCGTTGTCGAGCAGGTACTCGACCGACTCGGTACCGTAGCTATCGATATCGATGCTTGGCCGATGCTTGAATCGCGACACTTCACCTTCGAGATGGATGCGTGCGACGAGTCGCCCAAGCTGGGTCTGGAGTTCGTAGTTATCGAGATCAGGTGCTCGGCCACCCCGGCACGGATAGACCGCGACCCTGTGATGTCCCGCATGGTGCAGGGTCGAGCCATCATGGACCAGCGGAGGAACGACCGGAATTTCCTGCTCGTCGAGCGCCGTCGCGAAGGCATGTTCTTCGAGGATGGCTGCATCACTCCAGCGGCCGGGTCGATAAAACTTGGCCACCACAGGCACATCGTCTTCGATACCAACCTGGTAGACCCGATTCTCGTAGCTGTTCAGCGCGAGAAAGCGTCCGTCGCAGGCGAAGCCCATGTCTTCGAGCGTTGCAACAATATCCTCAGGCTGTAGATCGGCAAATGCCAGTGTAGCCGAGTCGCTCACGATGCCTTCTGGCGTGATTCCCGTTTGCGATCCGTTTCCGTCAGTAACTTCTTGCGTAACCGCAGCGTGGTTGGCGTTACTTCCAGTAACTCGTCGTCGTCAAGGAACTCGAGTGACTGTTCGAGCGAGTAATTCAATGGTGGCGACAAAATAAGGTTTTCGTCTGTGCCGGCTGCACGGATATTCGTCAGCTGCTTTGCCTTCGTCGGGTTCACGACGAGATCGTTCTGACGCTTGTGAATGCCGACGATCATGCCCTCGTAAACTGGCGCGCCGTGGCCAATGAACAGCTTGCCGCGTTCCTGGAGATTAAACAGCGCATACGCGAGTGCCTTGCCCTGGACCATTGACACAAGAGTGCCATTGTTTCGCTGGGCGATTGGCCCTTTTACGCGCGGCGCATATTTGTCGAGTACATGATAGATCAGGCCCGTTCCAGAGGTTGCCGTCAGGTACTCCGTTCGAAAGCCGATGAGACCTCGAGTCGGAATTTTGTAGTCGAGACGAATGCGGCCCCTACCATCGGGGAACATGTTCTGCAGCTCGCCCTTGCGATCGGCGAGCCGCGTCATGACTGCGCCCTGGTGCTCCTCGTCAAAATCGACCGTCAGCTGCTCCCAGGGTTCATGCTCGACGCCGTCAACATCATGCATGATGACCTCGGGCCGCGATACGGCGAGTTCAAATCCTTCGCGACGCATCGTCTCCACAAGCACAGACAAGTGCAGTTCACCGCGACCCGACACTCGGAATTTGTCCGGATCGCTGGTGTTGTCTACGCGCAGGGCAACGTTGTGCTTGAGTTCCTGATCGAGGCGTTCGCGAATCTGGCGGCTGGTCAGGAACTTGCCATCCTGGCCAGCAAACGGTGATTTATTGACCTGGAACGTCATGTTGACGGTGGGTTCATCGACGGTCAGGGCAGGTAGGGGTTCTTCATGCTCCGGATCACACAGGGTATCCGAGATACCCAGCTTGTCGATGCCGCTGAAGACGACGATGTTACCGGCCGACACGCTCTCTGAGCGCCTGCGCTCGAGGCCATGGAAGCCGAACAGCTCCAGCACCCGGGCGCGTCGGGAAGTCCCGTCGGGCGCAACAACGCTTACCGATGAGTTTGCTTTCAACGTACCGCGGCGAATTCGACCGACACCCAGTACACCGACATAGGTGTCATAGTCGAGGCTGGAGACCTGCAGCTGCAATGGCCCTTCTGCATCCACGTCCGGGTGGGGCACATGCTTAACAATGGTTTCAAAGAGCGGGTTCATGTCACCGCTACGGGCGTTCGGGTCTTCGCTGGCATAGCCTTCGAGCGCGGACGCATAGATGATCGGAAAATCGAGCTGCTCATCGGTCGCACCCAGGCGATCAAACAGGTCGAAGGTCTGGTCGATGACCCAGTCCGGTCGGGCCCCATCGCGGTCAATCTTGTTGATGACCACGATGGGCACCAGGCCTTGCGCGAACGCTTTCTGCGTGACGAAGCGTGTCTGCGGCATCGGGCCCTCGACGGCATCCACGAGAAGCAGCACACTGTCGACCATCGACAGTACCCGCTCAACCTCGCCACCGAAGTCAGCATGCCCCGGCGTATCGACAATATTGATCCAATAGTCCTGCCAGTTGACGGCCGTGTTTTTCGACAGGATAGTAATGCCGCGCTCACGCTCGAGATCGTTGGAATCCATAACGCGATTGGGTACGACCGCGCGGGGACCGAGGGTCGCGGATTGCTGCAACATCCTGTCGACCAGCGTGGTTTTGCCATGGTCAACGTGAGCGATAATCGCGATGTTGCGAAGTTTTGAAATATCAGACATTTGGGGCTGCGTTGTGAAGAGTGGGCGCGGATTATAGAGACCCGGTCTGTGAATTGATATGGGAAAGATATGACAAGCGTATTGGGAAGAACGGGAATCATGTTAACGGCGCTGTTACTGGCGGCTTGCGGGCCAGCCGGGGCAGAGCTGGATCTTGACGCCTATGAGCAGGAAATCATGGATTGGCGCAAGGGGCGGCTCGATAATCTTCTGGCACCGACAGGATTCCTGAACCAGATTGGACTTCACTGGCTCGAGCCCGGGGTCTATTCCATCGGTTCCGATACGGCAAACGACATCGTAATGCCGGCATCGGCCGCCGCCCGAATCGGCGAATTTCACGTCGGTGACGATGGCATCCGCATGGTCGTCGAGGAAGGTGTCGAAGTCTTCAACGAGGGACAGCCGGTAACAGATGTCATGATGCCAGCGGACGTAACGGGGAAGGGCATCATGCTCTCGCATGCGTCGCTGGCCTGGAGTGTCATTGAACGCGGTGGCAAGCTCGCGGTCCGGATTAGAGATTACGAGCACCCGTTTGTCGCAACCTTCGGTCCACTCCCTTACTACGACATCGATCCGGCACAGCGCGTGGTGGCAACGCTTCGAAAATACGATGAGCCCAGAACCATCACGGTTAACACAGTTATCGAGGGCCTCCAGCAGTTCCCTGAATCCCCGGGCGTCGTGGAGTTCGAACTGGATGGTCAGCTCTACCAGCTGGAAGCGGAAACGTCGGCCAACAATCGCCTCTTCATTGTTTTTGGGGATGAGACCAATCGTGGCGAAACCTATGGTGCAGGACGATTTGTCTACATGGACGATCCCGGAACCGACGGTGGCGAAGCCATCCTCGATTTCAACAAGGCCTACAGCCCGCCCTGTGCATTCAACGATTTCTCAACCTGCCCGGTGGCGTCACCGCGCAACAGGCTGGCGGTACGGATCGATGCCGGTGAGAAATACGATCCCAATCTGCACTACTCAGGCGGGGCAGGGCACTAGACGACCTCGAAGGTCAATCCCGCATTTTGCCGAAGTCTTTCAATAAGGGGTGCGCCCATGGCCGAAGCCGGTGTCCACACTCCGCCATTTGTCTGGATATCATCCCTGGCAAGGCATACAGCCGATTCCGAGAGCATCTTGCTGGTTGAGCCGTAGCCTGGATCCTGGTCACCGGTGATGTGCGTACGGAGGGTCTGGCCGTCGGGCAAGTGTCCGATCTGCATCAGCTTGAAGAATCCCGCTTTTTGCAGCTCAGGTGACGGTCCTTCGCCAGGTTTTGGCAATACAAATTTCTGCAGGAAGCGTCGCGTAGGGCCAAGGCTCATTCCCAGAACGAGACCTCCGAGGCCGAGGGTAACGATGGTTCCTTTGGACCGGCCAGAGACACCGCGGCCGGTCATCATTGTTTCCCGATAAGAGAATTCCCGACCGTATGGGAAGCCAGCGACCGCATTGCTGCGGCGCACGACTCGCATATTGACGCCGCCCATGACAAATGGCGCGGTCCAGCACTGTGCGTCGTCGTCAAACAGCACCTGTCGCTGGTCGTATCCGTCGGGCCCCTCTCGCATACCTTCAGGGTTCAGTGAATACGGGTCAGCGATGATCCGAGCGATCGATCGGTCATGCCTGGTCTCTTCGATGATATTGGCCATGCTGGCCAGAGTGCCGCCACTGAAAGTCCCCTTGGTTGCTTTCACGTACAACGTGATGGAATGGCATGCGGTTCCGTATTCCTTTTGCGCGTGGTCCTGCAGAAACCACACGCCGATATCCGACGGTATCGAGTCAAAGCCGCAACAGTGGACGATACGTGCCCCGGTCTGCTTCGCGCGCTCCTGGTGGGTATCGATCATCTTGCGAATCCACTGCACTTCACCGGCAAGATCGCAATAGTCTGTGCCCGCGTCGACGCAGACAGCGACCAGTTCAGAGCCGTACAGCGCGTAGGGGCCCACCGTCGATAAGACGACCCTGGTTTGCCCGGCTAGTGACGCAAGCGCCTCGCGATCGGTGCTGTCCGCCACGATCAGGTTGAGGTCCCTGGCGCTGTCGCCAAGCGACTTCCTTACTGACCGGAGCTTCGCCTCACTGCGGCCGGCGATTGCCCAAGCCAGATCGCCGCCCACCCCGTACTGGCGTGCGAGGTAAGCCGCGACCAGCTGCCCCGTAAATCCGGTTGCGCCATAGACGATGACGTCGTAGTTCCTGTTCCGCTTTGCTTCACTCACAGCTTTTTCTCCAATAGCGCGACTTTCTTCGAGCCGCCTTCTGTCTCCTGGGTCGCGACCTGCACAAATCCATGCATCTCGTGATAACGCATCGACGACTCATTTGGCGGGCGGATATTGACCTCACAGGTCATGTGTTCGACGTGGCCGCGCAGTCTGTCGGCAAAATCGTCATAAAGTCGTGACGCAACGCCGAGCCTGCGCGCTGACTCGTCGACTGCAACTCGGTCAACATACCCGAAATCACCATACTGATCACAGAACCAGCGGTAGTTCTCGCTCCCGTAATCGAGGCCAGGTCTGAGGCCAATGAGGAAGCCGGCAAACTTCTCATCGACTCGAGCAACACGAAAGTAAAATGCATTCGATGCGAACCAACGCATCTGCTCCAGGTCAATACTGTTTACGTGCGGCACAGATGCTTCGTTCAGTGCGAGTACGGTCTCAAGGTCTGCTGCGCTGATATCAGATAGTTGCATTCGGTCAGTGTACCTTGATAATGTGAACTCAAGACGGCATGCGGCTTCCGCAACCTACCAGACCGTCAGATTCAATCTTCACTCGTCTTCGAGAAGGAAATGAACCCGCGGCCAAAACGTTGCGGGGTTCACTGTGTATGACGGCGCGCACCGATATTTTGTACGGCCTGCGTACACTTCGATTGATCATTATCAAGGAAAGACCTGACATGAATCACCTTGCTCGAATTGCCACCTGTGTTGCCGCTGCCGCTGCGCTACTGATTGCCGCAAATGCTGACGCCGCGCGCAAGGCAAAGGACCTGTTGCAGTACATCCCGGAAGATACGCCCTATGTAATGGCGTTCACGCGACCATTGCCTGACGAGATCATGGACAAATTCGAGCCGGCCATTGACAAGACGCTGTCGGCCTATCGGCAGATTTTGCGGTATAAAATGTCCGAGCAGCTGGTTGCGTTGTCTGCAGAAGAAGGCGGTGCAGAAAAGGCCGAGCAGCTGCAGGCTGTCGTGGATGAGCTCCTGGCGCTCATGAGTATCCAGGGAATCCGGGATGCAGGTCTCGGGCGCGATGCGCTGTTTGCCGCATACGGTGACGGCCTGATACCGGTATTCCGCATTGCGCTCTCAAACAGCGCACAATTTGATGCAGCTATTGCACGCATAGAAGCAAAAGCTTCCGAAAAGCTGCCGACGGCCACACTGCAAGGGCAGACGTTTCGCTATGTTGATCTCGATGAAATGCGAGTCATCATTGCGACCATTAACCGCGATGCGGTGATAGCGCTCGTACCCAATGTATTTACCGAGGAACGACTTGCCCGCACGCTGGGGCTGACCAAGCCGCGCAGCAGCCTGGCCCAGAGCAAGACGTTCCGTGCCCTGAACAAGGAATACGGCTTCACGGATCATTTTACGGGTTTCATCGATGTGGAACGCATTGCCGCCGCGTTCATCAGCGACCCAGGTGGCCAGAACGAAGAGTTTCTCGCTATGGCTAAACATGGCATGACCGAATTATCCGACCAGTGCAAGGCTGAGTACATGAGCCTCGCCGGGATCGCTCCGCGGATCGTGTTCGGTTATACGACGGTCAATTCCCGTTACCTGGACACCGGCATGGTTGTGGAGCTCAGGGACGATATCGCTTCGGGGCTCGCGACATTGCCCGCAGCAGTGCCAGGCCTGGGACCTGATCTTGGCGGGCTGTTTTCGTTCGGGATGAGTCTTGATCCTATGGCCATGCGCAGTTTCTACGAGGCACGACTGGACGTAATGGAAGCGGATCCGTTTGAATGCGCAACGCTTGCCGACCTCCAGAACAGCACCGTAAAAGGGAGGGCGGCGTTGGCTCAGCCCGTGCCGCCGGTGGTCTACAGTTTCCGCGGTTTCCTCGCGAACGTGACGAATATTGAAGGCATGGATGTGACGACACAGACACCCCCGTCGTCGATCGATGCCAGCTTCTTGTTTGCCATGGAGAATGCGGAAGCACTGGTCACCATGGCGGCCATGTTGAGTCCGGAGATAGCGGCCCTGAATCTGCTCCCCGACGGCAAGGCAAAAATCCTGGACTTGCCGCAGCTTGCCGAAATTGCGGACCAGGCGTTCGCGGCCCTGTCGAGCGGTGGCTTGTCCGTATCGCTTGGTGAGGGTGCTGAGGCAAATGCCGAGGCGATGCTGCAGGCGGAGGTCGTGAAAGATAAGCCGTTCATTAGCGTGGCTTTCGATGCCAAACGTTACTACGAGTTTGTTGGTCAGGCAGCGATGGAGGGCAGCGACTCCGAGGAGGGAGAGGAAGTGCCTGTGGCCCTGCGCGCGGCAATCCGGGACGCTGTGGTATCGTCTGGCGAAATGTACGATCGTATGGCGTTCAACGTGCACTTTACGGATCGCGGTATCGAGGTAAACAGTCGCATGACGCTGGCTGACTAGGGTCATCACCGAGTAAATGCTATGAAACAACTCTTCCTTGTTCTTTGCTTGATCTTTGCCAGTCTCGCTGCTGTGGCGGGTGACAAGAATCTCGATGCGATCAGCAGCCTTAAGGTGGACCTCGACGCTGTTGTTGAGCTGAATCAGGTGCGGCCGGTTGATGGTGTCACCGCTGCCGGCCAGCCGAATGAGGCTGGTTTTAAGGTGTTTGCAGACAACGGCTATGCCGTCGTCATCGATCTGCGCACAGCGGGTGAGGACCGCGGGCTCGACGAGGCCGCGGTGGTCGAATCACTTGGTATGGACTACATCAACCTGCCAATCGGACGTGATGGGATTACTTTTGCCAATGCCAAGGCGCTGCAAGCCTTGATTCAAGCCTACGATCAACCGGTCCTCGTCCATTGTGCCAGCGCGAACCGGGTTGGAGCGTTGTTCGCGTTGAGCGAGTATGCCGAATCGGGTGACGCGGAAGCAGCTATCGAGGCGGGAAGGGCTGCGGGATTGAAGGGCATGGAGCCGGTCGTCAAAAAAGTCCTGGGCGTCGACTAGCTGATCCATTCCCGGATTCGGTGACGTCGACGTTATCTCAGCAGCTGAGTGGAAAAAACTGGCGTCAAGTTAAAACCGATCAACCATTCGGGCCCGAATCGATCCGCGCTGACTACAAAGTTCTGGACCTCGAGGCCGAGTTTAATTGGCCTGCTGCCCGACATGAAGGTCTTGGATACTCCGACTCCGACAGGTATGGACCATTCGTTGCCACTAACCGCTTCCCAGTCATACAGAATGATCGGGTTGGACTCGATCTGCCAGCCATTGCCGAGGGCGTAGGCGAAAAACAACTCGAGCGTCGTCTCATTGGTGTCGTAGCTCACCTCCTGTGCTCCTTCACCGTCAATATTTGTCAGGTGCTTCGCCCGTCCGCCAAACAGGCCCCAGCTAGTGACTTGCCCTAACGCCAGTTCAGGGCCAATCAGCCATTGACCGCGCCGGGCACTCTGGTCTTCGGAGGTAGGTGCGACATTGGCAATGCCTACCATACTGATAAACCCGTTCTCGTTAACGCCGCCATAGCCGATATCAATCCCGATATCGCCAAGGTGGTCGTGGCCATAGGAAAATCCACCCGTGGTTTCATCAATGGATGGAAGTTGACGAATGAGGAATTCGGCATAGTCGAGATAGCTAACTGGCTTCCAATAGGGCTGGTCACCGAAGACAGGAATGGTAGCGCGCAGAAAAAGAAATTTTTCGTTGCTCAACTTAATCGGCCACGACGGCGTAAACACCATTCTAAACCCGGTTTGGTCATTGGCTTCGGGCAAGTCCCCCTGGTACGTCCTGTAGTCCATGTCGACGGAGAAGCCGCGGAACCTGGTAAGCGGACTGCTCAGCTCCAAACCAACCTGGTCGACCGATATTGCCGGCTCTAGAGGCTCTTTGGACTCATCTGATCCCGGCTCAGCGAGGGCCAGAGCGGGCTGCCCAAAAATGGCAAGAAGGTAAGCACTTCTCCAGGAGATCGAGATTCTCCGTGAGAACTGCTTACGGCGAGACTGTTGGACGGAAGTCATGCGGGCCTTTCTGGGTAAGTGATCGTCGTAACGAAT
>JAHEGH010000092.1 GCA_024639825.1 Gammaproteobacteria bacterium | reverse complement strand
GCGGTGTTTGCCGAGCAGAAGGAGTTTGTCTTCTTTTGTAACCTGGGCTGGCGTTCCGCACTCGCGGCAGACATTGCCCAGCAAATGGGCTTGCAAACCTGCCATGTCGACGGCGGCTTCGTGGCCTGGAAAGCGGCCGGTGGGGACGTCGCAGAGAGAAGCTAGCTGCGTGTTAATCCTCCTGATTTCTTACAGGCACCACCGTCACCGGACAGCGCCCAGCTCGAATCAATCCTTGCGAAACGCTACCCAGCAACATCTCGGCGACCATGCCACGCCCATGACTGCCAACGATTATAAGGTTGGCGCCTTGTTTCTCAGCCATTGCCAGTAATGTCTCGACCGTTGGCCCGCGAACCAGTATCGCCTTGGTGTCTGCGCCCGCCTCTCGCAGCTGCTCCGCGCACTCCTGCAAGCTTCGGTGTTCTTCGCGCAGTTCTTTTGCCACCTGACCCCGAACCACTTCGGGACCAGCGTCGTAGCCGACAAAGTCGGGTTCCGGCTCTGCCACATGCACGATCCAGACCGACGCCTCGAGGCTTGCCGCGAGACGCTTCGCGACCCTGAGTATTCTGTCGGTCGGGTCCGAAAAGTCGACCGCTACTAACAGTTTCATGTTGACCTCCTGTCACTCGCTCCGATCGGGAGCAGCGATAATTTCATGGATGCTCCGCCCCCGAGCTTTGAGATAGTGTTGCTCGAGCACCGGGACGATTCGACGACTGAAATCGTCCTGGCTACGGCGGCTCAGGTGCGACCACTCCGGGATCTCCAGCTCACTCGAGAGCTCGGCGTAATCCATGGAGTTGATCGACACGGCGCCGAAGCCTTCTGCCATTGGGTCCCAGGTAAGCTCGCGGTATTGAGCCGCCAGATCATGCTGCAGGTACTTGCCGCTACTGGGCATACGGATAAATACGACGTCACCACCGCGCGCGCGTAATTCAGCGACAAGCGGCGCAAAAAATTCCACCGCCGTTTGCGCCATTTCTTCCATGCGTTCGGGCGGTTCGGACTCACGATCGAGGCCGAGCATCCAGAACGCCAGGATCTGCTCGTTATCGAAGCTGCCTTCGACTTCCACTGGCCCCCACATGTCCGTCTGCCGGTCCGCAAGGTGCCAGCCGAGCTTCCACTCGCCTGCGCTCAGGTCCCAGACACCTTGGCGTTCCGGGAAGTCCGAATAGTGGTCAATCAGCTCGAACAGTTTGAAGCCGTCATCGAGAAACCCCAGATGTGCCGACAGGAAAGAATGCAGCTTGTGTCCGGAAAATTCTGATGGCGACGGCCCTTCGTACCAGCGAAGCGCATCGCCGCCGAAAAATCCCTCGTCGAGGCGGTTAAACAGAAACGGCGTGACACCGACCAGGACGAGTCCATCGAAATCAGTATTCTCGACGATATCTTGCAGCATCAGCGCGGGCCCGGTGCCGGCAATCGCCAGTTGCAGGGGGCGCGTACCGAGCGCCTGCTCGAGTATGTCCAGGTCTGCGGCCCATAGCATGCGGCTCGATCCCAGTAACAGCACGCGAATACCATGGTCGGGCTCATCGAGCTTGCTCCGCTCCTCGGCCCATTGCGCGGTGAAGTTGGTGTAGCCATCGAAATCGCCGGGCAGATGCTGCATCGAACGTGCCTTGATTTCCCAGCCTGCGACGAGCACCACGACCAGCGCGACACATATCAGCCATACCCGCCCCCAGTCACCCTCCGGGATTTGTCTGTAAGGAACTTCAGAACTGGAAGTAGATGAAGGCATTGCCGGAACCCTGAGTGATAATGATTAAGAAGAGCATGGCGGCCAGCGTCACGCCCAAAAGCCAGGCCGGTGCCTTCTGAACGACGCTCTCGATGTTGGTATCGCGCATGCGCCAGTGAATGGCCACCATCGCGGCGATGGTGACAACCACCTGGATGATCCATAGCGTCGGTAGCGGTGTGCCAGCGTCTTCCGGCGCAAAACCGAACATTGCCGTGATCATGCGCCACGCCATGCCAAAGTCCTCGGCGCGGAAGAACACCCACGTCAGATTAACGAGGAAATAGGTTACAAGCGCCAGGCAAATCTTAAATAGCCAGGTCCTGGCGATCGCCGCGCCGGTGAACCTGGCTCTGAGGAAGCGCTCGACCGCGAGGTACAAGCCATGCAACCCACCCCACACGACGAATGTCCAGCTGGCGCCGTGCCACAAACCGCCCAGCAGCATTGTCACCATCAGGTTGACATAGGTTCGGCCCGGGCCCTTGCGATTGCCGCCCAACGGGACGTACAGGTAGTCGCGAAGCCATGTGGATAGCGAGATATGCCACCGTCGCCAGAAATCCGAAAACCCGATGGCTGCATAAGGGAAACGGAAGTTGTTTGGCAGTGAGAACCCCAAAGTCAGCGCAACCCCGATAGCCGTGGTCGAATAGCCGGCGAAGTCGCAGAATATTTGCCCGGAGAAAGCCAGTGTGCCCAGCCACGCGTCCCAGAAACTGACATGCTCGGCTGCCCCAAAAACCTCTTCGACCGCAGGCGCCAGCAGGCCGTCGGCAACCACAACCTTCTCAAAAACACCCAGGACCATCAGTCCCAGACCCCAGCCAAGCTGCCGTAGGCTCGCGAGATGCGGCACGACGAACTGGGGCATGAGGTGCGTGGGACGCACAATCGGGCCGGCGACCAGCTGCGGGAAGAAGGTCACGAACAGCGAGAAGTCGAGAAACGACTTGGCAGGCTCTGCGCGTCTCAGATAGACATCGAGCGAATAGGCCATGGTCTGGAAGGTGTAAAACGAGATGCCGACCGGCAACACGATGTCCCAGCCCGGTGTCTGCCAATCGATGCCCGCGAGGGCCATCAGTCCAACCCAGTTCTCCAGCAGGAAGTTGCCGTATTTGAAAAATCCCAATACCCCGAGGTTGACCAGGATAGAGAGGGTCAGCAACAGGCGCCGGCGTCCGAGGCGTTTCTCCAGGAATATTTTCTTCGCCACAAACCAGTCAACGAAGGTTGAAATCCAGAGCAGAACCACGAAGGGTGGATTCCACGCTGCGTAGAACAGGTAGCTCGCAATCAGCAGGTTGAATTTTTTGACCCGCCAGGGAAATGGCGAGTAGTGCAACGCCAACACAATGGCGAAGAACACAACAAAAGTCAGCGAATTAAACAGCATGCCTGCGGCCCCTGTGGCTTTTTATCGCCACTTTTTATAGACAGCATAGCGTAATTTGCTTGTGGACGATTCAGAACCAATTTGAGCGAGCTGCCGGTCTTCCCATCACTTGACCGAAGCGCCCTCCGACGCCGCGCGCTCCTGCTCCAGTCGCGCATGCAGATACTCGGTAAAAAACCCGTGCATTAGAAACCGCTGACCGAGATTCCAGGGACCCACGAGATACAACGGGTGTTTGTTGTATGCGTACTCGACCAGTGTTGGGTCGCCAATCATTTCGCCGATTTTGATCGCAATGGACTGATCGAGATTGAAGCCGTTGATGGAATCACGATACTCCTCGGCAGTCAGCAAGAAGCAGAACAGGCACATGAACAGCGCATGTGCCGTCTCGAAGTCCAGCACCTGCGTCCAGCGCCGCTTGCGCACGCTCTCGTCAATATCCATGGGACGCCATAGCGACCACTTGAGGTCCTTGGCGGCCTTCGGCCAGCTCGAACGATCGGCGGGCCCGAGATCACGAATCATGCGAAACAGTTCCTGATCGTGCTCGACGAACGTATCCCGCAACATGTCGTCGACCGTCCTCGGGTATAAGGTCAGCGGGGTAACGTCGTTGGGCTGCATGTTTTCCTGCATGAAATTCAGAATATTCGATTCCGTCGTGAAGTGGCGCAGGATCAGTTCATTGGCTTCGGGCGTGACAAAATAGTTGCAGTAAAAGCAGATCTGTTTTTGCAGGAATTTGTGGGCGCTGAACTGCGGCAGGGGCAATCGTTTCAGCGCCCAGGTGATGTGTAAGAGAATCGCGAAAACGAATTGCAGAACAGGACGAATGATCCAACGCGCGCGTCGATGTAAATCAGTGAACCAGAGATCGACGGCAGCCGGGTCGATCGGAATCGCATCATCGACTACGACGGCTTCGAGAAATGGACTGCGTACAGCGCGCTTGAAACTAAACATGCTCGATCTCCTCGAGTTGCATCGCGTAGAGCCGAGCAACGACCTTCGCGGTGCGTACAATTCTATCTGCCGCGTTCTGATCCGTGCACACCCGGTCGACCAGGCCATACAGTTTGTCCATGTGCGAATCGTCGTTGTCGCCGTGGTAACGCAGAAATCGTGTGAAGTCCCTGGAGCCGTCGATGAGTTCCTCCATGCGCATGGCCCAGTCGTTGGCCATCTTCTCGCCGAGCCCTTCGATGATCCACATGGCGCCTAACAGGTCCACGGGATTCGGCTGGCCGGCGCGGTACATCAAAAAGCAGTGCAGGGCTTCAGAGCCGGGGTTTCGGGGCTGCATTTGCAGCGTTTGCAGATCACCGCCGCTGGTCACGTAGTCCGCTTCGAGGACCTCATAGTCTCTGTGTTCGTCCTGCGCATGACCGATGATGACGGAACGCACATCGGCATGGTCGCGATCGAAACTGGATGCACACCGCGCTATCCAGCGCGCCCCCTCGACGACCTGCGGTCGCATGTTGAGCAGCAGATTCTGATAGTCCTCGAGATTGAACTGTCCAAGATCCAGCCGTCGGATAATGGGGACCCTGGCGAGCCGGCGTTCGAAGTCAAACCAGACGCGGATGAGCCGGCGCAGAGTCTCCTGGCCCAGATCCGTCAGAACGTCGGGGCGATCCAGCGCTACCGATTCACTCATTACCTTCCTCAACCACAGTCAGATGGATGTACGCGACGTTGAAGCGTCCGCTTTCCGGGACCATGCAGATGATGGTATCTCCGGGCCTGGCCCTGTCGGTGCTCAGAAACTCATCGAGCATGATCAGTATGGACGCCGCGCCGGTATTGCCGCGCGTGTACAGATTGGAATACCACTTTTCTTCATCCACGCGCGCACCGGCCATGTCGAGCAATTCGTAGATCCGGCTCTTGAAATGATGCGAGGAATAATGGCACAGCAGGTGATCCAGTTTATCGGTATCCAGCAGGCCGTCTTCGATCAGCTTCAGGGTGCCGTCGACACCGATCTTGACGATGGTTTCCAGTAGTCGAATGTCCTGTCGAATGAGCAACGCGCCGTGCGCTTCGGCCTCGCCATAGGTAGGAAAGTCCTGCCAGGTGCGCGTGTCGTCCGGATCCGTAGTCGCCCCGATGCCCATGCACACCGGGTAGGAATCGGCGTGCGAAAAGCTGCGGATCCAGTCGATCCGGAGGCACTGCCCGCGCGGTTGGTTCTCGAGCAGGAGACTGCCCGCACCGTCGGACAGCATCCAGCGCAGAAACTCGGCATTAAAGTTCACCGCGGCCGAACCGCCGGCCGCTTCGTAATGGGTGTTCTTGAACAAGCGGGACGCGAGTTCACTGACGACCACCAGCGCGTTGGGCTGATCGCCAACCCGGATGTTGTTGTAGGCGGCCTTGATGGCCATCGAACTGCAGGTGCATACGCCGTGGGTTGTGTGTAACTCGACCTCGGGAATGCCCAGGTCCGCCTGCACCATGCTGCCGAAGCCGGGAATCACCATGTCCCCTTGCGTCGTGGCACAACTGAGCATCTTGACCTGGCTGGTTGAGAGTGTGGATTGCTCGAGACAGCGCTCGGCTGCCTTCACGGCCATGTCACTGGCGGAGAACAGGGTGTTGTGATCCTTGTCGATTGCGTAGTGGCGCGTGACGATGCCATTCGCCTTCAGAATGCGCCGCTTGAGACGGCTCTTCTTGCCGTTGACGAGCCCGAGGATCTCCTCCATCTCGTCGTTGTCGACGGGCGGCCCCGGCAGGAACGCGCCCGTACTCGTAATGTAGACGCTCAAGCGACCGCCCCTTTCTTTTGCGCCAGGTAGACCTTAAGGCAGCGCATATTTTCCTCAAAGTACGGCACAACGCAGGTGATGCCCATGAAGATCAGGTAGGCCTTCAGGTAGTTTGAGCCACCGTGCGGCTCTTCAATGCGCCGAAATTCCATATTCCCGGCCCAGTTGAACGTGATCATATTGACGAACATGTCCCAGTTGATGACGACCAAAAGCATGAAAAGAAACAGCGGAATGGTCGCCATGTAATTGTGAACGTGAACTTCCCAGATAGTGATCTCGCGTTTGGGTGCGGAGTAATGCACGTCATAGTGCGCCACAAACTCGTGCATCAACATGGCGAGCAGACAGATCAGCAGCACGGACACGTTCACGTAGAAGAACAGTGCAAGAATGATGGGTATGCCCAGTTGCACGCCCATGAGCGTATGAATCAGGGACTCTCTCAGACCTGAGGTCGTCTCAATATGCGTGGCACGATGGCAGGCCCAGTCGATCAGGCCCGAGATGCCCCACAGGGGCAGCAGCCCGAACAGGATCAGATTGACCAATAGCTCTTTCGTTTCCACCAGTCCCCTCTTATGGTTTGCGTATTGTCTGCAGCAATCTTACGTATGATGACTGAATGCTCTGTGAATTGGATGTTATTTGATGGCACATATTGGAATTCGCCTGCTCGTCGCACCGTTCCTGGTAGTTGGCGGCCTGTGGCTGCATGAATTTGTGCAGGCTCAGCCCACGCCCCTGTTCGTCATCGATAACGCGATGGATCGAGCGATCCCGTTTATTCCCTGGACCATCTGGATTTACTTTTCTTTTTTTCTCTTCATCGCCTCAACCGTTTTCAGGGTCGAAGACAAGCTTTTCCTGCAGTTTGTAGCGTCGGCCTCGCTCGCCGCCGTCATTGCCTGGACCATCGTCCTGATACTACCGATCACCTCCGTCCGACCGGACCCGGCGCTGATCGATAGCGACCTGTACCGTCGAATCTATACGTTTGTTCATGCAGCAGACCCTTTCCATATCACCTTTCCAAGCCTGCACGTCGCCGTCACCTGGATCTGCAATTTCCTGCTGTGGAACCGATCAGGACGAGGCATACGAATCGCGCTCGGCGTCGGCATTTCACTCTCGACGTTATTTACCAAACAACATCTGGTACTCGATGTCATTGGTGGCATGCTTCTGGCCTGGTTTTGCGTGTGGATCACCGGGAAATGCGCGCCGCTTATTTCATCCCAGCGATAGCCGCCAACGCCCGATCGATCTCGTTCTCGTTATTGATCAGGCTCGGTGCAAAACGCGCGTAGCTGTCACGGTAGGGCGTGTTGCTCATGATGATGCCTTTGTCGTGCATTCGCCTGACAACGTCCTGGGGCGCGATTCCATCGACATCGAAACACGCCAGGCCGGCTGACAATTCGCTGCTCATCGGCGTATAGAGTTTCACGTGCGACATTTTTGCCAGCCCTTCCTTGGTTTGGGTATTGAGCTGATGTATGCGTTCCTGGACCTTGGCTTTGTTCAGTTGTAAGTGCAATTCGAACGCGGCAGGAAGCGCCCAGCGATGTTCGAAAGAATGGAACCCGCCTGGTGACATATGCTCACCGACAGGAACCTGGTCTTGCGTCTGCAGCCCAAGCCAAACGTTGTACGACGCACTGAAGCTCGGAATTACGGCTACCGACTGTTGCCATGCACGATCATTTCCCCAGATCACGCCGGTCCCGCGCGGCCCAAAAATCCACTTGTGTGTTCCCGCGATAAAAAAGTCACAGCCCAGTTTGCTCACATCCTGATCTTCCACACCGAAACCATGGACGCCATCGACACAAAACAGGATCTGATCTTCCTCAGCTCGTTTTTGATTGATCTCGCCAATCGCATCCGCCATGGCACGCAACGGCAACTTCACGCCCGTTGACGAGTGCACCCAGGTCACGGCAACCACTTGCGTGCTATCCGAAATGCCTTTCCGCAAATTACTGACGATCGAGTCTTCAGATATCGTGGCAGGATTTTCGTAGAGCGAAATCCTGCGAACCTTTGCGCCGGTTCTTTCGGCCCTGTTAGCCAACGAAAGATCGGTGGAGTAATGGTCATGCGTGGTCTGCAAAATTTCGTCACCGGGCCGCAATTTCAAACCGCTGTAGACCAGCCCGAGCCCCATTGTCGTGCTATCGGTTAGCGCGATCTGTCTTCCCTGCCCGCCCATGTAACGAGCTGCTGCAGCGGAAACTTCTCCGTCGATCGTTTCGAAATGTTCATGCCAGTAATCAGAAGGATTTTCATCCAGGCCGCGACGGTGGCGATCAATTTCGTCGGAAACCGGCTTGGGATGAGAGGCCAGCAAGAAGGTCGAAAGCTGGATGTAGTCGCGTGTCAGAGGAAACAGGTTTCTCAGCGCTACCCAATCACCCGCTTCAATGGCGCCGGAACCCGGCGTCGCTGCTGCTGCAATGCTGGAGCCTGAACCATAAGCGGTTGCACCCAGAGCGAGGCCTGCGGCCCCCAGAAATTCTCGTCTTAGCATATTAATCGCCTTCTTCTTTTGTTTTTAAGCAAAGCGGACTATAACGCATTCTTTTCGCTTGATTCGGCACCGACTCCGCCGACGTACCGTATGCGATTAGCGCAAGGGATCAGACCGAGGCACGCCACCTGAATCTGCAGGCGGCTTCATCGTTCGGTATTTATCAGCGCTTTAGAAATCAAATCTTAATGACAGCAGCCCGCCGCTGTAACGCCAGTCCAGGTCCCCATTAAAATTCGGTTTGGAAACGCCAACATTGAGTTTGACACCGTTAAACCCGAGCCCCACTGAGATGCGATCGCGGAGCTCGTAATCCACGCCGGCGTAGAGGTCAACCAGTGACCCACTATAGTCGCCGTATTCAAGAGCGAATACCTCGGCGCTGCTGCGAAACGTCCATTTTTCGGCAAAGTCGTACTCTCCCCGCAAGCCAACGACGGGCAGTGGCGCCGTAACGCCATTACCGGACC
>JAHEGH010000159.1 GCA_024639825.1 Gammaproteobacteria bacterium | reverse complement strand
GAAGTTCTGCACCAGTCGATCTGCATCGCTCTCGGTCAGGCGGATTACATCGGGCTCGAACGCAGGCGCGTCGTCATCAACCGCCGCGTAGGCTGCAAAGATCAGCGCACCAAGCACGAAAAAGTGCAGAAGCGGAGAGTAAAGAAGCGCGCGCAGTGTCATCGGACCCCCATGAATCGGGCTTGTCACAAGACGCAGGCTCCACTTTGCGCGCATTGATTGCAAGCGCTGTCGCGGCCTGGCCTGAAGGCGCTCCGCGCTGGTCCTGCCGCAGTGGCGCTGCGCGTCGTTCCCAGGCGACGATGCCCAGCCTCTGGCAATTATTTCCGGAAGCAATAGGGCCACGCCAGTCCCGGCCGCACTTTGATCTCCCTCATTTGTAAACAGTAAGGACTCTTTTATGGTATGATTAAGTGAGTCACAGGGAAGGAAGAGGACATGGACACGAACAGAATGACCGCCGGTGGAATGGTTATTGTGGCCGCCACGGCGATGCTCGCGGTGGCCATGCCGTCCGACGCGCAGGAGTGGACACCTGCGCCGGAGCAGCTGGCGGACACCTATCCCGCACCCGCCTATTCGCCCTACGCCGGGCGCACGTTTCCGGAGCGGCCGCTGTGGGGCGACACACACCTGCACACCGGGCAGTCTATGGACGCAGGTGGCTTCGGCGCACGTCTGACTCACGAAGATGCATATCGCTTCGCGCGCGGAGAAGAAGTTGTTGCGTCTTCCGGCCAACCCGTGCGCCTGTCCCGGCCGCTCGACTGGCTGGCGATTACCGACCACTCGGACGGTATGGGGATGATCATCGACGCACTCGCCCAGAACCCCGCAGTTACCCGCTTCGAGCAGGGGCGACGGTGGTCCGACGGGTTCCGCGCGGGTGGTCAGGAAGCAGTGGATACGGCATTGAACTTAATCGGAACTGTTTCGCAGGGCGAAGTCGACCCCGAACTTTTCAGCAGCTACATGCCCGGAGCCCGGCGTTTTGCGACAATCTGGTCGGACAACCTGCGCACGGCAGAACGCTTTTACGATCCCGGTGTCTTCACGCCGATGCTCGGGTTTGAGTGGACCTCCCTCGTTGCGGGGAACAACATGCACCGCAACGTGATCTTCCGCGACGGTCCTGCGCGTGCCGGACAAATCGTGCCGATGGTGATGACCCCGCCCTGGGGCAGCCCCGACCCCATGGATCTATATGCCTACCTTGAGGCCTACGAAGAAAAGACGAACGGTGCCGCGCTTGCGCTCGCGCACAACGGCAACCTGTCGAACGGCTTGATGTTCCCCGTCGACACGCGTTTCGACGGCTCCGAAGTCACACAGGAATATGTCGAGGCCCGTGCAAAGTGGGAGCCCCTCTACGAAATCACTCAGATCAAGGGCGATGGCGAGGCGCATCCTTTTCTGAGCCCGAACGATGAGTTCGCCGATTACTACAACTGGGACGTGGGCAACCTTGACCTCTCGGAGGCCAAGACTGCCGACATGCTGGCGCGCGAATACGCGCGGGAAGGGCTGAAAACCGGTCTGGCGCTCGAGGCTCAGTTCGGCACTAATCCCTACAAAATCGGCCTTGTTGGCTCGACTGACAGCCATACCGGCCTCGTAACCGCCGAAGAGGAGAACTTCTTTGGCAAGCATACGGGATATGAACCCTCGTCCGAGCGCATGCAGCATCCATTCATGAAGTCTGAGAACGGAGAACTCTTCGCGTGGCAGATGCTCGCCTCGGGGCTGGCGGCGGTCTGGGCGGAAGAGAATACGCGCGAAAGCATTTTCGATGCCATGGCGCGCAAGGAAGTCTATGCCTCGACCGGGCCGCGCATCACTGTGCGGTTCTTCGCAGGCTGGGACTTCGAAGAAAGCGACCTCAATTCACGTATTCCCGCAACTGTCGGATATGCCAAAGGCGTGCCGATGGGCGCGGACCTGATGGCCCCCCCCAATGGCGCCGAGGCCCCGACATTCATGGTAGCCGCTCTGCGCGACCCGATTGGTGCAAACCTCGACCGTGTGCAGATCGTCAAAGGCTGGCTCAATGAAGATGGAACCACCGAGGAGAAGGTCTATGATGTCGCCTGGTCGGACGGCCGCAAAGCCGATGAAGACGGGAAAGTTTCTGCCGTGGGCAACACGGTCGATGTCGCCTCGGCGAGTTGGACGAACACGATCGGTACCGCTGAATTGGCGGCAATTTGGACTGATCCGGACTTCGATCCTGCTCGTCCGGCCTTCTATTACACTCGTGTGCTCGAGATACCGACACCGCCCTGGTACGTCTATGATGCTTACCGCTACGGCATCGAAATCCCCGAAGGTGCACCAACATCACAGCAGGAGCGCGCCTACACGTCTCCGATCTGGTACACACCAAATTAAACAGCACATAAAAAATCTGAATTCGCGGCTGCAAACTAGCAGCGTTTTTCATGTGACAAGAATGACTGCATTGTCCCGCATGCGAGAGTTCGCACCATGGCGCAGCGAACGGCCAGATTGGCTTCAGGTCCGATGGCATAAAGTGAACGGTCGCTTTTGGGAGAAAATGCTGCACCGCTGCTAAAAACCCCAGGATCGGGTCAGCGAGCAGTGGCCAATTTCGCTGCACCCGCATCAGGCAGAAAAGTCCGCACAGCGAACTCAGGTGTATGTTGCCGCGAACGGCAGTTCTGAGCCCAATCCGGAAGTGGCCCTGTGCTCACGCTTGCAAGTGCAGCAATGCGAAGCCCAAAGTTGCTAGCCGCGTCGCAGAGAGAAAAGCGGCCGTTCGTGCACGTTGCAGCGAGATTT
>JAHEGH010000091.1 GCA_024639825.1 Gammaproteobacteria bacterium | reverse complement strand
GCCAGGTCCCTGCTGCAGCAGTGCATCGACGGCAAACTCGACTACGCGGCGAAGCGGCGGGAGAAACAGGAACCGCTGAAGCTGAACCAGGTAGAAGCGACGATGGTATTCGAGACATCCAAAGCCTTCGTCGCCAGCCAGGCCGGACCGCACTACCCGGCCCCGATCACCGCCATCAAGGTCATGGAGAAAGCAGCCGGAATGAGCCGCGACGACGCCCTGCGCGAAGAAGCCAGGGGCATCGCCAAAATGGCCGGAACGCTGGCGGCGAAGAACCTCATTGGCTTGTTTCTCGGCGACCAGTTACTTGCGAAGAGCGGCAAGAGCCTCGCGAAAAAGGCGGGCAAGGTGGACCGCGCTGCGGTGCTCGGCGCGGGCATCATGGGCGGCGGCATCGCTTACCAGTCGGCACTGAAAGGCACGCCGATCATCATGAAGGACATCGCACAGGCCGGTATCGACCTCGGCCTGGCGGAGGCCGGCAAGTTACTTTCCAAGCAGGTCGAGCGAGGACGGATGTCCGTCGCCGACATGACGGGCGTCCTCAACAAGATCCAGCCATCGCTGAGTTACGACGGTTTCGACCATGTCGATATCGTCGTCGAGGCCGTCGTGGAAAACCCGAAGGTCAAACACGCCGTACTGACGGAAACCGAAGCGAAGATTCGCGAAGACGCGGTGCTTGCGTCCAATACATCCACCATTTCGATCAGCCATCTCGCCGAGCCATTGAAGCGGCCGGAGAATTTCTGCGGCATGCACTTTTTCAACCCGGTGCACAGGATGCCACTCGTCGAAGTCATCCGTGGCGAAAAGACGGGCGAGGAAGCGATTGCCAAAACGGTCGCCTACGCGCTGGCCATGGGCAAGAAGCCGATCGTAGTCAATGACTGCCCGGGATTTCTCGTCAATCGCATCCTGTCACCCTATATCGGTGCCTTCATGGGGCTGGTCCGGCGCGGCGTCGATTTCGTCACCATCGACCGGGCGATGGAGCGCTTTGGCTGGCCGATGGGTCCGGCCTACCTCTGCGACGTCGTGGGTATCGACACCGGCGTGCACGCAGGTGCCGTCATGGCGGAGGGGTTCCCCGACCGAATGAAGTACGACTTCAGGACCTGCCACGACGTGATGTTCGAAAACGAGCGCCTCGGGCAGAAGAATGGTCGCGGTTACTACGCGTACGAAGCCGACAAGAAAGGCCGGCCGAGGAAGGTGGTAGACGAAGAGGTTGCGGCACTGCTCGCGCCCGTCATCGAGGGCAGCGAGACGCTCGATGACGAGGCAATCGTGGATTCGATGATGATCCCTATGTGCCTGGAGGCCGTGCGTTGCCTCGAAGACGGCATCGCGGCTTCCGCGACCGACGTCGACCTGGCCCTGATATACGGGATCGGCTTTCCGCCGTTCCGGGGCGGCGCGCTTCATTACATCGACGACGTTGGCATCGACAAATTCGTGGCCAGGGCCGACGAGCTTGCGGCGGCAGTGGGGCCGCTGAAAGCCATGTATGTACCCACTGAAAAATTGCGTGAGATGGCGGCCAGTGGCGGCGCCTTCTTCGCTTGAGCTGCGAGCGGGAGTAGAGAAATGAGCCTGAATCCGAGAGATGCGGTCATCGTGGATTTCGCACGTACACCGATGGGGCGGTCCAAGAACGGTTGTTTCCGCCACACCCGCGCGGACGACATGTCAGCAGCACTGATCAACGGCCTGTTTACCCGCAACACCGGGCTCGACCCCGCCGACGTGGAAGATGTGCTGTGGGGCTGCGTCAACCAGACGCTCGAGCAGGGCGCAAATATTGCCCGGATGGCAGCGTTGCTGTCAGTCATCCCGCATGAGGTACCCGGCCAGACGGTCAATCGCCTCTGCGGCTCGTCCATGTCGGCATTGCACACGGCTGCGCAGGCGATCATGACGGGGAACGGCGACATGTTCGTGGTTGGCGGCGTGGAACACCTCGGCCATATCGGCATGACCCACGGCGTCGATATCAATCCTGCGCTTTCCAAACATGCCGCCAAAGCCGCGGGTTCCATGGGCCTGACCGCGGAATTGCTGGGCAAGATGCACGGCATCACGCGCGAGGCCCAGGACGAGTTCTCTGCCCGTTCGCACCAACGCGCCCACGAGGCAACCGTGGCAGGCAGGTTCTCCGAGGAAATCATCCCGATCGAGGGCCACGACGCCAACGGCTTCAAGGTACTCGTCGAACACGACGAGACCATTCGGCCGGAAACGACCGTCGAAGCACTCGCTCAGCTGAAACCGGTTTTCGACCCGAAGAACGGGACCGTCACGGCCGGCAGCTCGTCGCAGGTAACCGACGGTGCGTCCTGCATGATCGTTTTATCGGCAGAACGCGCGCAGGCACTCGGTGTGAAACCGTTGGCGCGAATTCGGGCAATGGCCGTCGCCGGGGTCGATCCATCCATCATGGGCTACGGGCCGGTTCCCTCGACGCACAAAGCGCTGAAGCGCGCCGGGCTGAGCCTGTCCGACATCGATCACGTGGAACTCAACGAGGCATTCGCCGCGCAGGCATTACCCGTGCTGAAGGACCTCGACCTGCTGGATGTCCTCGATCAGAAGGTCAACCTGAACGGCGGCGCCATCGCGCTCGGGCATCCCTTCGGTTGCTCCGGGGCCCGCATCACCGGTACTTTGCTGAACGTAATGCGGCAAAACGAGGGCACGCTGGGCGTTGCCACGATGTGTATCGGGCTGGGCCAGGGCATCACGACGGTCATCGAGCGCGTCTAGGCGCGCCCGACGGGCCGAAGGAGTTCAGAGTACGCAGTGCTTGGCGTAGGTCGCTGCCTCGTCGGCAGTCCAGTCGCCCTTGGGCTTTTCGGACAGTTTCTTGCACCACTTGTCGGAGCCTACTTCCATGCCGTCGATCACGCAGTTCTTCGCGTAGGTTCCTGCATCTGAGGCAGACCACTCGCTCTTGGGTTGATCCTCTTTTTCGGCGCACCATTTTTCGGTTCCCGGTTCCGCACTGCAGGCGACCAGGAAAAGGGCTGTGCTGGCGAGGATTAGGGATTTCATATCACGTTCCGATTGCTGATGAGGGGGATATAACAGTATCGCGCCAGACGCCCGCTCATGCCACCTTCATGAGGAACATGGCGCGCCCGACAGGATGGAAGTGCAGCCTCGAAGCTCTGTGCCAGTTACGGACACCTGGCCCGGCGCCGCTATTATTTCTTCCCGAGAGCGCCCATCAGGCCACCGAGCATGCTATCCAGGCCGCCCGGCTCGGGCAGCTGCCCATCGGGGCTCAGCTTGTCCACGATTTGCGGCAGTATACCGGCGAGAACAGCGCTTGCTTCGCTCCCGCTGACGCCCGCCTGCTCCGCGAACTTCGCGATCTTGTCGTCGCCGAGCGCAGACTGCAGCTCGCTCGGGGCCACGGCAACGTTGTCGCCGCCGCCGAGCCAGGAGGATACGGCATCGGACAGGCCACCGGACTGCAGCGCACCGACGATTTCGCCGAGGCCGCCACCGGATCCTTCGCTCGAGCTTAGAAAGCTCATCGCGGCTTTGGCAATCTCAGGGTTGTCGGCCGTGAACTCGGCTACATTGCCGATCAACTCCGGGTTCTTGATCAGGGCATCGAGAATTCCCATTTGTTCTTCTCCTTATCTTCTCACTAGTGGTGTCTGGTTGTTTCCATCGCCCTGGAGCAGCGCAGGATCAGGAAAGGTAGAGTATTCAGGCGCGTCTTGCCACTTCGGACCTGTGACCATTGAAGACATTGCCCCCGTGTTCCGTTAATTTACGCCAGGTGACGGAGGCACGGGGTCGACACAGGAACCAACCACCGGGAATAACTCATGAAACTGAAAATCACGCTAATCGCTGCCGTCCTGCTGGCGGCAGCCACCGCATGCACAACGGCGAGCCAGTCGGATTTCGCCGGCATGTCGTTCTCCGACCGGCCGCTGACCGGCAAGGTGATCTGGAATGACCTCATCACGGAGGACCTGCCCGCCGCGAAGCAGTTCTATGGCGGCCTTTTCGGCTGGACGTTCGAAGACGGTCAGGCAGACGGCAGCGGCGCCTACATCGTTGCCCGGGACGAGGAAATCTACGTCGCCGGTATCCGCTCCGTCGAGCCGCGCCAGGACGGCAAGAAACTGACGCGCTGGCTGCCCTATGTCTCTGTCGATGATGTCGACACCGCGGTCGAACGCAGCAAGGCGGGCGGGGCGACCGTGGCCGTCGAAGCACGCAACCTCAATCTTGGCCGCGTAGCCGCGATCATCGACCCGGAAGGTGCCGTGATCGGGCTAGCGAGCAGCAGTATCGGTGATCCCGATGATCGAACCACCAGCGCCGCTCCGGGACGCGTCGTCTGGTCTGAGCTGCTGAGCCGCGACACCGTCGCGGCATCCGGCTTCTATCGCCTGCTGGCCGGCTACGACATTAACGTCATCGAGCGTCGCGGCGGCCTGTACACGCTGTTATCGAACAATGGTGTGAACCGGGCTGGCATCATGCCCAGGCCCGCAGACAACGGCGATCCGGTCTGGCTTACGTATTTCGGTGTCCGAGATCCGAAAGCGGCTGCCGCGAGAGCGAAAGAGCTGGGCGGCACGGTGCTCCTGCCGCCATCACCCGATGTCAGGGAAGGCACGATGGCTATCGTCACGGACCCGGTGGGAGCCGTACTCGTGTTGCAGAAAGTACCGATGTAGGGGAGACAAATGATGAAGAATGGAATGAAGAAGATCTTGTTTGTAATGCTCCTGGCATCGAGTGCCCTGATCGCGGGCTGCAACGGCAACGTCGGCATCGGCCTGAACGTCGGCGTGCCGATCGGTAATCACGGTTACATGAGCGTAGGAACCAGTCGCTGGCTCTGAGGATTGAAGGATCCGGGGTTCAGGCTGCTCGTTGATTCGGCGGTCGGACCTGGGTTGTTCCTCAGCCACCAGGGCTTTGTGGCGGCCCGTCACCGCTTGATGGCGGTTTCATCACGAGTACCGGCGTGCTCTGCTTGTACGCCTCGTAGTCGTCCTGGCCGCCCCATCGCTCGTCGGCGGCCTGCTCGAGCATGGGTACGCCGCTGACTTTTGTCAGCAGGAAGATCACGAACACCGGCGAGATGAGCGTTGCCCACTGCCAGCCCTCGAGGACCGGCATGGCGATGATCGCAATGCCCGTCCAGAGCACGATCTCGCCGAAGTAATTCGGGTGCCTCGACCAGGCCCACAGGCCCGTGCTGATGAACTTGCCCTTGTTGGCCGGATCGGCGCGGAACCTCGACTTCTGCCGGTCTGCAATCACTTCGATCAGGAACCCGGCAAGCCAGATCGCGATGCCGAGATAGCCAATGATCCCGAGCGGCTCCCGATTGCCACCGGTTATCACGGCCAGCGCTGCCGCAGCAGTCAGGAGCACCCAGAGGCCCTGGATGGTCCATGCCATCAGGAAGGAAACCGGCCTGGTTTTGATGGTGTCGAAGCGGCTGTCCTTGCCCGCCTTGGATATGCGCCGGAAAAGGAATGTTGCGAGCCTTAGTGACCAGACCAGAACCATGCCGGCGACGATCGTGGATCGCAGGTCCAGCTCGCTCGAGAACAGAACCGCGACAATGGTGACGGTGACATAGGTGATCCCGCCGACAAGATCGTAATAGTGTTCCGTCTGTGCGATTGCGGACGGGACGAACGCGAGCCAGTTGATCGCAAACGCCAGGAATCCGCAAAGCGCGAAAATGGGTACGGCATTGATCCGATCGCCGCCGTCGCTGCCGGCCCATGAAATCGCTGCGCCCACGGCGATACCGATAATGATGCCGATAAGTGCTTTTGAGTTGTTACGTTCGTCCATTACAGTTGCCCGGTGTGCGCGCCATAGTCCAGACTATATCGCGATTGTTTCGGTCCATGATCGCCTGCGAGTAGCAGTCATCAACGTAGACAACCCGGTCATCCGACCTGGTTGGCCACGCGAAGCGCATTCCCGAAATGGCGCTGGACTCATTGTCCAAATCGAATCTGCGCGGATTGACGTGATTTGTGAATGACACCTCAGTCACTCCGTGCAATCAATTGCTGTGATGCGTCCCGGTCAGGAACAACAACAGCCTGGTAACGAATTTTCCGGCCGCCCTTCGCAGGCGCCTCGAGGCCGATCCAGGTATTGTCTTCGGCGGAATACCAGAGGGTGATATCGCCAGCTGCAGCGGACAGCCGGTAGCGTAGCGCGTCAACAGGTTCACCGGCGACCGGCACCTGTTCGCGGCCTTCCAGGGTCACGGTGACGTCTTCGTAAGCGCCGGTTTGGCTATTGAGTAGTTTTTGTGATTCGAGAATGGCGGGATTCCAGTACGCGAAAGTCTGGACACAACCCGGCAGCGTCGTTGATCCGTCGGCGCTCAGCAGATCGAAACTCCGGTCACCGATTGCTCCGCGGACCTCGAGTTGTTTGCCATTGCTGTCAGTCGACGCATCAATGCTCAAGAGACACCCGTCGTTCCAGATCTCGGTGTTTTGATGGCGGTAGCGAAATGCGGTAACAAACAGGAACTTCACATCGAAACTGGCCTCGGTCGTGAGTACCTGCTTCGAACCATCGTGCTGCAACTCGAAGGTGTGGGATCCGATGGGCTTACCGTCCAGCGCCACGTCGAATTGCCACTGTTTACCCGGCACATCGTCGACAGCATAGGCGCTGGAAGCGATGCCGCATGCGATGAGCGTTGAGATGCCCTTTATTCGATTAATCTTCATTCCTTGTCTTCCCAAGAATATGGCTATGCCGCAACAGCTACGCGCTCATCGTTTCGTGCAGCAAAGCGGACGAGCAGCGGCAGAAGCACGGCCCATCCCAGTCCGATGACGACAAGGGCTATTGATGTGTTAGCAAAGGTAACGGCGCCCGCCTTCTCGCCGGCCAGGAAGGACATTGGGCCCCCAAGGCCACCAAATATTGAGGCGACCAGCAGATTCTTGCGTAACCAACGCATGCCGACGTTCAGCGTCGTGGCAAAGAGCACCCACATAGCCACGATCCAATAGGGAGCCGTCGCTGCGAGTGCCGTGTTCGGCCCGTACTGCACGATGCCGGCATAGACAAGTAGCGATTCCCAAACAAAGCCAACGGCGGCCGCCAGCGCCAGCAGCAGAAATTCGCCTCGCGGTTCATCGGATTGCCAGAGGTGAACAGCCACGGCGATTCCAATAACCGCGGTGCCGAGGATTGGAAGACTCGCTGCTGCAGCAAACACCGCCGCCAGCCAGCCGGCTTTGAACAGGGAAAGGTTGATTACCAGTGCATTCATTTCCTGCTTTCCTTGGGGCGCTTCTGGCACCGCTCGATTCTCGATGAAGGAAAGTTTGCCGATAACCGGCAAGGAATGAATCTCAGAAGGGTCTCAATTGTTTTCTAAATGCAACAGCGGGCGCGCCCGACAGGATTGGACGGCGGCTACGCCGCCTCGTCGTCGCTTCGCTCCTCCGCCTGTCGCGCGACTTCGTCGCGCTCGGTTCGAACCTGTGACCCCTGCCTTCGGAGACCAGGGGTCACAACCGCTGAACAACTGTTGCACAAGTCAGAGTTGGCTATCAGGTGCTATTTTCAGAAACCATGCTTTGAATCTTAGCCATCTGCCTGCGAGCGGCTCGGTTTTTTCGGTCACCGACTGTCCATCGATCGTACCTTGCCACCGGAGACGACCCTTTTCGTCGACCTCTACGCGATAGGCGATGCCCGGAAGATCGTTCTCGAGCCCGACGGCCATCGCGCTGACCAATTTCTCGGAGTCAATCAGCAGACCCATTTCCGCATTGATCTCCAGTGAACGTGGGTCGAGATTGAGCGAGCCGACGAACAGGTAGCGCCGATCGATGAGTATCAGCTTCGTATGCAATGTCAGCACTTCGGGACCGTCACCACCAGTAGCTTCCTTACCCGCGTTGGCCCGTACTTCGTAGAGCTCAACACCAGCTTCCAGCACATCCTTCCGATAGCTGGAGTAACCCGAATGCACCGCGACGTGATTGTTCGACGCCAGGGAGTTCGTGATGACAACAACACGGACGCCTTTCTCGACAAGATCGCGAGCGTATTGCACGCCATCGCCACCCGGCACGTAGTAGGGCGATACAAAAATCAACTCTCGCTTCGCCTCGCGCAACACTTCGTCAACGTCGGCCGCCAGCCCCATGTTTTCTTTCGCGACCGGACTTAAGAGCTTGTCGGGGTCGTCTGCGATCACCACAGCGTTGGCCACGAACAGGGATTGCTCCCCGGAAATTAGCTCTTGGAGGATCTTGCTGGACAACGCCTCTCTGTAGATGGTCGCGTAGGTTCTCTTCGCCTCCTCGGCCAGTCTCGACCGCTCTGTCTCGAGTGAATCCGTCTCGGTCGCATTCACTATTTGCTCGATCGGGATCGCCAGTTCATGATTCCAGTAGAGATCGAAGGAACTGGATACTGCCTTCGCAATGTCGCCCAGCGCCAATACATCAAAGTCAGAAAACACCGCGTCGTCCTTGAGCTGGAAGTACTCATCCGCGATGTTGCGCCCTCCGACAATGCTGATGGCGTTGTCGACCGTAAATGACTTATTGTGCATTCGCCGATTGGCTTTCCGAAAACTCCCAACAAAGTTAAGCGAGTAGAGACCGCGTCGGGATACCGGATTGAATAGCCGAACCTCGATATTTGGGTTTTGACTTAGCAGAAGAAGCGTTTTATCGGACGCTGAGGTAAACACGTCGTCAAGCAGAAATCGGACGCGCACACCTCGGTCGGCCGCCGCAAGCAGGGCGTTCGCCATCACCAACCCGGCCGTGTCATCCTTCATCAGGAAATACTGCATGTCGACGCTTTTTTCGGCTTTCTCGATCATATCGAGTCTCGCGCCGAGGGCATCCATGCCGTTTACCAGAGGAAAGAACCCGGATTGCCCATCGTGGGTCCGCGTCCAGCCGTCAGCAGCTTGGCCGAAAAACGTATCGTTGGTATCTACGAGAGCCGCGCTTTGTGTTTTGGGAGAA
>JAHEGH010000032.1:11815-30915 GCA_024639825.1 Gammaproteobacteria bacterium | reverse complement strand
GGCGCTTCGTCGACGTCGAATTCGACCTCAGAGCTAGCGCTTTCAGGCAGCTTGGCCATCGCTTCTTTCAGCATCTCAACGTGCTCGGTCTCCTCGTCGCGAAGCTCTGTAAACAGCTCCCGGACGTCGGGATCGGTAATGCCGGGCAGGGCCATGTCGTAGAAGTCATGGGCCTTCTTCTCAGCCTCGAGCCCAACCTCGAACGCCTGGAGGGTAGACATGCCGCGATGCGGTGCCCCCATTTCCGGGGCCTCGACGTCGTACAGGTCGTCCAGCGTCAGCCGCGCAGGGGCATCACCGAACAGGGTTTTGCGCCGGGCTTCCAGCTCCTGGCCGTGCTTGGCTTCGTTCTCGGCCATACCGGCGAAGAAAGCTCCCGCATCGTAGCCGCCGGTGCGACCGAGCTGGGAAGCGAACATCTGGTAGCGGTGGCACGCCTCCATTTCGATCAGTTTGGCGAGGTCGAGGGCGTCCATTAAGCTGAGCTTGGACAGGTCAAGACTGGTGGACATTGGATCTACTCCTGGGTCTGGGTTTGACGCTCCGCAGCGACCCGTCGGGTGCGCTTCTTGCGGCGACCTGATGATAACACCGCACTGCCTGACGATGGGAGCCGGCCGGCGGATTTGATGTAGGATAAATCAACGAGAATCAGAGAGCGCCAGACTTGACCGCTTCGAACAAGCACTACCCGACAATACCGCTGGACCGGTACCGCGAGTATCCGGTCGAAGAGATGCGGGACCGACTTGAGAAGTTCTATGCCGACATCGATCGGCGCCGCACGGTGCGGGACTTCTCGGATCGTCCGGTGCCGCGCGACATTATTGAAACAGCGCTTAAGGCCGCAAACACGGCACCGAGCGGTGCGAACCTGCAGCCCTGGCACTTTGCGGTGGTCAGCGGTCCCGACACAAAGAAGAAAATTCGAGAGGCGGCGGAAGCAGAAGAGCGCGAGTTCTACGAACATCGTGCTTCAGAAGAATGGCTCGCAGCACTCGCGCCGCTCGGTACCGACGACAAGAAGCCGTTCCTCGAAACGGCGCCCTACCTGATCGCTGTATTCCTGCAGAAGTTTGGTGAGCTGCCCGACGGCAGAAAGGTAAAACACTACTACCCGGCAGAGTCTACGGGTTTGGCGACGGGCATCCTGATTACCGCCCTGCATCGAGCGGGACTGGCAACGCTTACCCACACGCCGAGTCCAATGAAGTTTCTCAACGAAATTCTCGGACGCCCCAAGAGCGAAAGACCGTTCCTGCTACTCGTCGCAGGCTATCCGGCGGATGACGCAAAGGTACCCGATATTCAGCGCAAAGCGCTCGACGAGTTCACGTCGTGGATAGACGACTAGGGGTTCAGCCCCAGAAATGGAAGATGGCCGTTCCCGTAAAGGTGCCCAGCGCATAGCCGAAGACCCCAACGAGCACACCCGGTGTCACCAGGTCATGCCAGCCGCGCGCGGCGGCCAGCGCGGGTGCGGTGGTCGCACCCAGGATGGCTGCGTTCGACGCCGTCACAAGTTCCGGCAGGGTCAGCTTGAACAGGCGGCCTACTGTCAGCAGCACCAGCAGGTGAACGCTTAGCAGTATCAGGACCAGCACGATGAGGAGCGGGGCGATCTTGACCATTGCGACGAGGTCGGCACCGGCCGCGATGGCCGCGAAGAACACGAAGGCAAGTCCGACGCCGAGCTGGAATCCGCCGCGCAGCTTCTCCATCCAGTCCGGAAAAGCGGTAGCAGCGATAAGTGCCAGCGCCGTAATGATTGCATAGCGCAAACTGGGTATTCCGATAGCGCCCGTAATGGCGTCGCCGACCGCAACAAACGTAATCGCTACGGCGAGGGCCAGGGTAAGGCTCATAGCGTTTATTCGTTCGCCCGTGTCTGCCGCGACGGTCTCCTCCCCGTGTTCGTGCTGGGTGAAGTACTTCGCGAGCCAGTTCAGACCTGGCAGCAATGCGAGCACGCTCAGAAAAACGGCACTGAACAGGTTGTCCGTGGCTGTCGCGGCGGAGAAGAATGACGCGTCGCTGCTCAGTCCCGTGATCTCGCCAAGGGCCGCATAGTTCACAGACCCGCCGATGTAAGTGGAGGCAAACAGGCCTGCGATCCCGGCCTCGCGAAGCGCGGGATCGATATCAGCGGCTGGCGCCAGCGAGCTGAGGTCGAGAAGGCTAACGGCAATCAGCACACCGACAACCGTGCCGACACTCGCGATCAGAAATGCCCCGGTCATGCGCGTGGTTTCGAACAACATGTGCCGCAGGTTTGCTTTGAACAGAAACAGTGGAATCAGCACGGGCACGAAGTAAGCGAAGACGAAATCAAAGGCCGGTGCCGAGTGCGGGATAATGTGCAGGTTCGCTGCTGCGATCGCCGCCAGGATCGCTATCACGGCGCCGGTCAGGTGAGAACCGAAGCGGGTCTTCTCGGCCAGGAACGCGCCACCCGCAATGACAAACAGGGCAGCAATCAGGGCAAAATCATTATCGGGGCTGATCAGGGTCATGCGTGCGCCGCCTTTGTTGGAAAAGGATTAACCCGTGTTTTGCAGGCCGTGGGCGATGCCGTTTACCGTGGCGAGCAGGGCATCGAATACCTCGCCATCTTCGTGGTTGGATGCGCGCCAGCGAGAGAGCAGGTCGACCTGCATCAGGCTGATGGGGTCGACGTAGGGATTGCGCAACATGATGGCACGCTGCAGGGTGATATCGCCCTCGAGGATCGACTCGTGATCGGAGTAGTCCAGGATGAGGTCTCGCGTGAGTTCGAACTCGGCCTTGATGTCGGGGAAGAACTGTTCGTGGAGTTCGTCGCCTGCGAGCCGCGAGTACAGTTCCGCAATACCCAGGTCCGACTTCGCGAGCACCATTTCGGCGTCGGCAACCAGCGAGCGCAGGAAGAACCACTCGCGGAACATGTCGCTGAATGCTTCCTTGCCGTGCTTGTCGACCGCTTTGGCGAGCCCGGTTCCAAGGCCGTACCAGCCCGGGAGAGTGAAACGTGCCTGTGTCCAGGCGAAGACCCAGGGAATTGCCCGAAGATCGTCGATACTTGATTGCGAGCGGCGGGATGCTGGGCGGGAGCCAATGCGCATGCGTTCGATCACGTCCAGGGGTGTCGCTGTGCGGAAGTAGTCATAGAATTCCGGTGAATCGTAGACGAGCTTGCGGTAGGCGTTGCGACTTTCTGCCGCGATATCGTCCATGATGTCGTGCCACTCGGGCATGTCATTACCACGATGGCGCGGCATGGCGGTGGCGAGTGCGACCGAACCGGTGATCTGTTCCAGTGTGCGCAGGGCAATACCGCGCAGACCGTATTTCTCGTTGATGATTTCGCCTTGCTCGGTAACACGCAGGCGGCCGTTGACCGTGCCTGGCGGTGCGCCGAGAACGCTGACGTGCGTCTTGCTGCCACCCCGGCTTACCGTGCCGCCGCGGCCATGAAACAGCGTGAGCTCGATATTTTCGGAGGCCATTGCGTTGACGAGCATTTCCTGCGCGTTCTGGATGGCCCATCGAGACGACGCCAGACCGCCATCTTTATTGCTGTCGGAATAGCCGATCATGATCGTCTGCCGATTCTTGCGGCGCTCCAGGTGGTCCCGGTACAGATCAGAGCTCAGCAGGGCTTTGAGTATGTCCGGACCGGCATGCAGATCGTCAACGGTCTCGAGCAGCGGGGCCACATCGAGCGGTACTTCGCCACGGCGATTGTGCAGCTCCCCCCACTGGGCGAGTAGCAGCACCGACAGGATGTCGTCCGCGCCTTCCGTCATGCTGACGATAAACGGGCCGATTGCACGCTTGCCATACTTGCGCCGACAGAAGGCGATGGCCTGGAACACGGCGATGGTCTTGCGTGCCTGGGTGCTGAGCGTCATCGGTGCGCTTTCACGCGTGTTGATGGCTTCGATAATGCGTTCGGCGCGCTCTGCCGCCGGCAACTCGAGCCAGTCGTCTTGGCCCAGGCATTCGCCAATAACCTTACGGTGTACCTCGGCGTCCTGACGGACGTCGAGTGTCACCATATGGAAGCCGAATGTATGAATGCGGCGTAGCAGGCGCTGCACGAGAAATAGTCCGGCATGCCGACCCTTGTTGAATGCGAGGCTTTCGGCGACCAGCTCTATGTCTTTAACAAGCTCTTCAACTTTCTCGTAAGGATAGATGTCATCGTCGTACGTTGATTGCAGGCGCGCCTGCACCAGGCGCAGGAAAACACGGTAGGGCATCTCGCGGTGACGTGCAGGCACGGCGTGGTAAGCGTTCGGAAAAATACCGCGATATTCTTCAATTTTGTCGAGCATGCCCTGGCCGAAGCTGGCGCAGTCTTCGGACTGGCTGAGCTTCGCGGCAATCGCGGCACATTCATTAAAATACAAATCGAGAATCAGCGAGCGTTGCCGTGCCAGCGTCGCTCGAATCGTTTTGGCGTTGACGTTTGGATTGCCGTCCATGTCACCGCCGACCCAGGAGCCGAAGTTCACGATGTTTGGTATTTCGAGCTGCTTCGCCTCTTCCCCATAGATCCTGTCGAGAGCTGAGCGAATGTCTTCATAGAATGGGGGCATTGCCCGGTACAGCACGTCCGTTATAAAGAACAGGACGTGCTCCAGTTCATCCGCCACGGTCATTTGCTCAGCCGAATGTTCGGCGGTCTGCCAGCCGGTGGTGGCGAGCAGGCGAATATTTTGCAACGCTGCCGTCGTTTCCTGCGGCGTCATCGTCGGATTCAGCAAATCGACGAGGTGTTTAACGATGTTCTGTTCCTTGCGCAGCATTGTGCGGCGCGTGGATTCGGTAGGGTGCGCTGTGAACACCGGTTCGATGGACATCGAGTTGAGCAGGTCCTGCACATCGTCAATGGTCTTGCCCGACGCCTTTAGCTTGATCAGGGAGTCTTCGAGACCGCCGGGCTGGTAAACCCTGACGTCACGGAGATAGTCGCGGCGGCGGCGAATACGGTGCACTTTCTCGGCCGTGTTAACCATCTGGAAGTAGGTCGAAAAAGCACGAATAATTTGTGACGCGGTTGCGGGATCGAGTTCGCCTACGAGCGTCGAAAGTTCCTCACCGGGCTTCTCGTTGCCTTCGCGACGACGAATGGCTCGCAGGCGGGCGTTCTCGACGAGCTCGAAAAGCTCGGGGCCGTTTTGTTCCAGGATGAGATCGCCGACCATAGCGCCGAGCGTACGGACGTCATCGCGCAGGGATTGGTCCTTCTCCTCGAACGTAATGTCCTGGCGGCGGAGTGATTTGTGAACACCGGTACTCATCGTCGTGACCTGCGGCCGTTCCTAGTCGCGGAAATTCTCGTACTGCAGAGGCAGACCGACATCAGTGTCCTTGAGCATCGCTATGACATCCTGGAGGTCATCGCGTTTCTTGCCGCTGACGCGCAGCTTGTCTCCCTGGATAGCGGCCTGGACTTTGAGTTTCGCCGCCTTGATTTGCTTTACGAGCTTGCGCGCGCGATCTGTATCGATACCGCGGCGCATGATGACTTTCTGTCGTGCTTCACTGCCAGAGAATTCCGGTTCCTGTTCCTCGAGGCAGCCGAGGTCGATGCCGCGTTTCGCGAGTTTCTGTTGGAGGATGTCCATCATCTGTTTGAGTTGGAAGTCCGACTGCGTGGTCAGCGAGATCACCGCGTCCTCAAGCTCGAACTTCGAGCCTGTTCCCTTGAAGTCGAAACGTGTTGTGACTTCGCGGTTTGCCTGGTCAACGCCATTACTTGCCTCATGGGCATCGAAGTCGCTGACTACATCAAAAGACGGCATGTCTGCATCCTTGTAATACGAACGTGCAAAGGTACACCTGCACAGCGGTGGGTACCAGCCCGCGATGCTGTCGAAACTCGTGAACCCGACCATATATGAGTAAGGCCTGCAGGCCGGCAAGCGCGGAGAATGCAGGGCATGTTTTTTGTTGTGGACCCGGACACGGAGGTCTCTCCGCAGCACTCGGCAGAGGTGTGGCAGCACCTGTGGGCGATGCGCAATCTCGCGCCGGTCAGCGCGATGCTGCCTGCTGCCGTCTCGTCGGCGTGTCCGCTGCTGCCTGACGAAGCGGCGGGCGGCGTACTGATGGCATCGCTTACAGCGATTCCAGGTGGTTCGGCCTGGGTGCCCCTGGAAGTGAATCTATCCAGATACATGGGCGACGATGGCGGAGTGCGACTCTCCCTTCTCGATGCTGCATTGTGTGCTGCGGTTGAAAAGGGCGAGCAAGGTCACGACGCCATGCACTGGTCCTGCGCCGCGCACGACCACGACAGTAAGATCAATCGGCGTCTTGCTATCTTCGTTCGTGGCTGGGGCGATGTTGTCGCGCGCCGTGGTCTGGATCCCGAATCACTGGCGACGCTTCGAGATATGCAGCGACTGGCGAATCATGTTGTGACAGTTCTTACAGCGGCATCCCGCGCGCTGGCCAACCGGAACGGCTATTGCCCTGCCCTGGACGTTGCCGGTGCGCAGGTGCTGCAGCACGGCGAGGAAATGAATGCGCGCTGGCGGCGGGCCATTGGCGAGAACGCTGTGCGCCATCGTAACCTGCTGACAATGTCCCCCTGGGACGTATTTCCACGGCAGGAGCCTGCCGATTTTCGCTACACGAACCTCCTGCCGCTGCTGAAATGCGCAAATTCAGTTTCGTTTCGGCGCGACGTCGATATTAGTCATTGGAATGTTAATAAATTCAAAGGCTTTCATGAAAGGGTGAGCGCGATTTTGCGACATTCCAGCGGGCTTCCCGCGATTGCGAAGCAGGTGTGATCTAGGATACGGTCTACCGTCCTTAAGCGCGGCAGCAAGGGGATCCTTTGCAACCGATAACACCTGATGCGCATGGCATAGCGGTACTGCTCCTGACTGTTTTCGCGTTGTTTCTTTTTACGCGCGACAACATACCGCTGGAGTCGTCTTCGCTCACGATCCTGATAATCCTGACTGCAGGATTCTCACTGTTCCCCTATGCAAAGGACGGTGTCGTCGAAGTCGGCCCGATGGACTTCTTTGCAGGCTTTGGCAACGAAGCGCTGGTTGCTATATGTGCGCTTATGATGGTGGGCAAAGCGCTGGAAACAACCGGTGCGCTGCAACCGCTGGCAAACGTTGTCGGCAAAGCCTGGTCTTCGCGTCCGGTGCTGGCGCTCCTCACTACCCTGGTTGCCGGTGCCATCCTCAGTGCATTTATGAATAATACGCCGATCGTCGTGTTGCTCATGCCTATCATCGTTGGTGCGTCGCTGCGCTCCAAGTTCTCGGTGTCGGGTGTCATGATGCCAATGGGTCTGGCCACGATCATCGGCGGCATGTCGACGACTATCGGTACCTCGACCAACCTGCTCGTCGTGGGCATCTCCCGCGACATGGGTATGCACGAGTTCTCGATGTTTGAGTGGGTATTGCCGACAGCCATTGTCGGTGGCGTTGGCCTGCTGTTCCTGTGGCTGGTCGCGCCACGCCTGTTGCCTGATCGTGCGCCACCGATGGCTGATACCACGCCGCGGATCTTCAGCGCGCAGCTGCACGTTAAAGAAGACGGGTTCGCTGACGGCAAGTCGCTGTCCGAAGTCCTGGCCAAAGCCGATGGCAACCTGCGTATCGACAAGATCCAGCGGACGGAGTCCCTGTTTCTCGCGAAGCTGCCGTCGGTCATCATTCAGCCGGGCGACCGCCTGTTTGTGAAAGACTCGCCCGAGAACCTGAAGCATTATGAAAGCCTGCTGGGTGCGACGCTGTTCAACATGTCCGACATCGAGCACCCGGTAGACGAAGAAACACCGCTCAAGGACGAAGGCCAGCAGCTGGCCGAGGTCGTCATCACACGCGGCTCGCCATTGCATTTACGCAGCCTCGCCGCGGCGCGTTTCACCAACAGCTATGGGTTGTTGCCGCTCGCACTGCATCGCGCGCGTGCGCCTAGTTCGCAGGTTACAGGTGATCTGAACCTGATTCGCCTGCGCGCTGGTGACGTGTTGCTCGTGCAGGGAACGCGTGAGGCAATCGCGCAACTCAAGGACAGTGGTTCGATGCTCGTGCTCGACGGCACGACCGACCTGCCACACACACACCGTGCGAAACGTGCGCTCTTTATCATGGGTTTGGTGGTCGCGGCGGCGGCGTTTGGCATCATGCCAATCTCAGTCAGCGCGCTTGTCGGGCTCGGCCTGATGATCGCGACCGGCTGCCTGACCTGGAGAGATGCGGCAACGTCGTTGTCGATTCCCGTGGTTATGATCATTGTCACGGCACTGGCGCTCGGCAAAGCCCTGGTCGGCACGGGCATGGCGGACTACATCGCGGTTTCGTTCGTCCTCATGACATCGGCACTGCCACCAGCGCTGATCCTCAGTTCCTTCCTGCTGCTCATGACAATCATGACCAACATCGTCTCCAATAATGCTGCCGCGGCCATCGGTACGCCGATTGCTATCAGCATTGCAACCCAGCTGGGAGTCAGTCCGGAGCCGTTCGTTCTCGCCGTGCTGTTCGGCGCCAACATGAGCTTCGCGACACCGTATGGCTACCAGACCAACCTGCTCATCATGACTGCCGGTGGATACAAGTTCGCGGACTTCCTGCGGGTGGGCATTCCACTAACGATTATCATGTGGATCGGGTTCTCGGCCGTCCTGCCGGTTCTGTATGACCTGTAGTGTCGTTTTTGGGGTTGACGCCTGCCACAGCAGCGGGAATACTCGGGCACATGAATGCTCACACGATTAACAACTGGTGGTGGCTGTCCTTGAGTGAGGGGGCGGCTGGCTGATATTTAGCTGAGCAAAGCGAAATCCAAAAGCCCATCTCTGCCGAAATCAGGGGTGGGCTTTTTTTGTGGGTGCGGCCTTAGCCGCGAAGAGGCGCCAAACATGCAAGCACCGTTCGACATAGCCGCTGATCTGGATACACCGGTATCGGCGTACCTCAAGCTGAAGTCCCTGAAGCCGCGTTTCCTGCTGGAGAGCGTGGAGGGCGGCGAGCGCCTGGCTCGCTACTCCTTTCTCGGCTTTGGCGACGCGCTTGAAGTTCGCATGGACGACAGTTCGTTGCAGGTGAACGGTGAGTCGCGCGGCCGGCCGCTCAACCAGCAGGAATACCTTGATGCGTTGCGTGCTGCACTTGCCCAGGCGCCGCAGCCACAACCCGCCGACGATCTGCCGTTTGCAGGCGGTCTCGTCGGCGTGTCCGGGTACGATGTTGTGCGCCTCTTTGAGAAGCTGCCGCAGGACACGACCAAGCAGACGAGCGTGCCCGACGCCGCATTCTGTGCACCGGCCTCATTGCTTGTATTCGATCATGTGACGCGTCGTATTGCCTTATTGCACGACGGCCCGGAAGCCGAGCGTCAGGCGCTGCGGGCCGACGTGATGAAACAACTGCGCGGGCCAATTCCAGCCAACGCTAATGAGGTAACAATTTCACCGGCGGAAGCGAGCTTCACCAAGGCGGAGTTCGCCGAACGTGTGCAGGCTTGCAAGGAATACATCGCGTCGGGGGACATCTACCAGATCGTCCTGTCGGTACTGTTCCGTGGCAAGACCAACGTTGCGCCATTCGAGGTGTACCGTGCACTGCGACTCTTGAATCCGTCGCCGTACATGTTCTTCTTCGATTTTGACGACCTGCAGGTCGTCGGCTCCTCACCCGAGGCGCTAGTGAAGCTGAATCACAACATCGCGTCGTTGCGGCCGATCGCGGGTACCTTGCCGCGTGGCGCCACGCCGGAGGAGGATGTCGCCAATGAGCAGGCGCTGCTTGCCGACCCGAAGGAGGCTGCCGAACACGTCATGCTCGTGGACCTTGCGCGCAATGACCTGGGTCGTGTGGCCACGGCGGGTACAGTGCACGTGGATCCCTACCGGGCGATCGAGCGCTACAGCCACGTCATGCACATCGTCAGTGGCGTGCAGGGTGAGCTCAGTACCGACTATGACCAGTTCGACCTGTTCGCCGCGAGCTTCCCGGCGGGCACCCTGGTGGGGGCACCAAAAGTTCGGGCCATGGAGATCATCGAGGAAATGGAAGGTGTTGGCCGCGGTCTGTATGCGGGCACGGCCGGCTACTTCGGCCTGAGTGGCGACATGGACCAGGCGATTACGATTCGAACGCTCGTTTTCTCGGGCGATGAGTACAGTTTTCAGGCGGGGGCCGGTATCGTTGCCGACTCGGTGCCTGAGCGGGAATACCAGGAAGTCATGGCCAAGAGTGCCATCCTGCGGCGCGCGCTCGAAATCGCCGGAGAGGGTCTGTAATGAATAAGAATTTCGAGCACGTACGCATGCTGCTGATCGATAACTACGATTCGTTTACCTACAACCTCGTGCAGGCATTCGCTGCGATGGGTGCGGACGTCATGGTCTATCGCAACGACGCGATTACGATCGAAGAAGCGCTCGCGCTCGAGCCGACACACCTGGTGATTTCGCCGGGACCGGGCCGGCCCGAAGATGCGGGCCTGTCGCTGGCAATGATCGAGGCGTTTGCCGGCCGCATCCCGATTCTCGGCGTGTGCCTGGGTCACCAAAGCATCGTTCAGCAGCACGGGGGCAGGATCGTGCGCGCCGAGCGGCTCATGCACGGCAAGACGTCGATGGTGACGCATGACGGCGCATCTGTTTTTGCCGGTCTTTCGAACCCGTTTGAGGTTGGGCGTTATCACTCGCTATGTGCGGAAGAGGAATCACTGCCGCAGGATCTGATCGTCACAGCGCAAACTGACCGTGGCGAAATTATGGGCGTACGCCATAAGACATTGCAGATTGAAGGCGTGCAGTTTCATCCCGAGAGCGTGCTGACACCCGAGGGCGATGCGCTGATGGCGAACTTCATGCGCCAGGAGGCGCCATGAGCAACAGCCGGATTCTTGACCGTCTGCTCGCCGGAAACGATCTTGAGGAACAGCAGGCCTATGACCTGATGCAACAGTTTGCGGCCGGCGACCTGAACCCGGCCTTTGCCGGGGCACTGCTGGCCGGCCTGCGCGCCAAGGGTGAGACGGCCGATGAGATTCGTGGTTTTGCACGGGCCATGCGTGAGCTCGCCATTCGCCCGGACATTCCAGAAGGTGCGCCGACCGTCGATACAGTGGGCACCGGCGGCGATGGTTCAGGCAGCCTGAATATATCGACGGGTACCGGGCTGCTTGCCGCGGCGTGCGGGTCACGTGTCGTCAAGCACGGCAATCGATCGGTATCGAGCAAGTCGGGCAGTGCGGACATGCTGGAGTGCCTTGGCATGTCATTACCGCTGCACGCAAAGGAGGCCGTCGATTGCCTGCAGGCAACGAGCTTCACGTTCCTGTTCGCGCCGGCATACCATCCCGCGATGAAGGCGGTGATGCCGGTGCGAGGTGCGATGGGCGTGCGCACGGTGTTCAACATTCTTGGACCGTTGACCAATCCGGCAGCTACCCCGTTTCAACTGATTGGTGCTTTTAGTCGCGATGTGGCGAAGCTCATGGCGGATGCGCTGGCGGGTCTTCCGATCGAGCGCGCTTTCGTTGTGCACGGCGAACCCGGCTGGGACGAGGCAACACCGGCGGGAGAATTCTGGTTGTACGATGTGACGCCCGGCAATGTGGTCGAGACTAAACGCAGTCCGGAAGACTACGGCATTAAGCGTTGCGCACCGGAGGATCTCGCCGGCGGCGATGCAGAGCACAATGCGCGCGAACTGATTCGCGTATTTATGGGTGATGACACGGGTGCGCATCGCGATGCGTTACTCATGGGCACATCACTTGTTCTCGAGGTACAGGGCTCTGTGAAGAACGCGAAGGACGGCGTTGAACAGGCGGCGGCTGCAATCGACGATGGGCGGGCTGAAACATTCCTCGGTAGTCTACGATCACACTTCAGAAACTGATGAGCGATTTCCTCGAAGACATGGCTAAAAGCAGCGCGGCGCGAGCCGCGAACGCAGCGTCGTTCACCGACGCGGACTTCGACAAACCCGTCGTTCCACTCTCCCTCGATCGCTTCGGCATTATCGCCGAAATCAAGCGCCGTTCCCCGGCGGAAGGCCCACTTTCTCTTGGAGGGGACAGTCACCTTTCGGTGCGGGCCCGGCAGTACGCCGTTGGTGGCGCAGCTGCCATCTCCGTGCTCACCGAGCCCAGCCGTTTTGACGGCGAGTTGGCACACCTGGCGGAAGTTTCTGCGGCGGTGCCAACAACACCGGTGTTGCGCAAGGATTTCCTGGTGGAGCCAGTGCAGGTTCTGGAGGCGCGCAAGGCAGGCGCGAGTGGTGTACTGCTGATTACGACAATGCTGGATGACGCAAAACTGCGGGCAATGCTCGACTGCGCCTGGGACCACGGTATGTTCGTGCTGCTTGAGTCCTTTGACGAAGAGGATCTTAAACGCTCGGCGCGCTACCTCGACGGGCAGGGACAGCTGTTGATCGGCGTGAACACACGCAATCTTCGAACGCTCGAGGTCGACGGCGACAGGCTGCAAAACTTTTCGCCGCTGTTGCCGGAAGCAACCTGCGTGGCCGAAAGCGGCCTGCACACACCGGATGACGCGGCCCGAGTCGCAGGGTGGGGTTACACGATGGCACTCGTGGGGACTGCGCTCATGCGCAGTGATGATCCCACCCGATTGATCGCAGAAATGACCGATGCGGGCGAAGCGGCATGTTCGTGAAGATCTGTGGCCTCAGTACGGAGGAGCATCTGCAGGTTGCCGTCGACGCCGGTGCCGATGCGGTGGGCTTTGTATTCGCGAATTCTGTTCGCAGGGTTGACCCGACACACGCAGCCGCGATTACAAGTAAAGTGTCAGGCACCGTCAGGAAAGTGGCCGTCATGCTGCACCCTTCGAACAAGGAATGGCAGGAAGTGCTGCAGGCATTCACCCCGGACGTGCTGCAGACAGACGCCGAAGACTTTGCCGGTCTCGATGTGCCAGCCAGCATCGAATGCTGGCCCGTCTACCGCGAAGGAAATAGGGTGTCCGGTACCTTTGGAGTGAGTCCAGGCGTGCCGGACACCTATTTGTACGAGGGCGCACGCAGCGGTAGCGGCGAGGCGGTCGACTGGGCTGGCGCGGCGAAAGTCGCTGAGCACGGCAACATGATTCTTGCCGGTGGACTCGGCGTCGCAAACGTCGCACAAGCCATTGGTGTCGTGCGCCCATTCGGCGTCGACGTATCGAGTGGTGTCGAAACGGCACCTGGCCGAAAGGACTCTGGACTAATCAGGGATTTCATTAGTGCAGCGAAAGCTGCGGGGAACAATCTATGAGCACATTGTTTGCTGCCGACGAAGCGAAGCGGCTACTCGACGCAGCCATCAGGGGCGAGATGCCAGACGATCGCGGGCGCTTCGGCCCGTTCGGCGGGCGCTATGTCCCCGAGACACTCGTACCGGCGTTTGAACGACTGGACGCCGGTGTGCGTGAGCACCTGCATGATGCAAGCTTCCAGGCAGAGTTCCGCAGGGAACTTCGCGAGTGGGTGGGTCGCCCAACTGCACTGACCTTCGCACCACGCCTCTCCGAGATCTGGGGTGCCGAAGTCTGGCTCAAGCGCGAAGACCTCGCTCACACCGGCGCACACAAGATCAACAATGCGATCGGTCAGGCGATCCTTGCCAAGCGGCTTGGTGCAAAACACATTATTGCTGAGACGGGTGCCGGACAGCACGGGGTTGCTTCGGCCGCAGCCTGCGCGCGCGTAGGCTTGCCGTGCACTGTGTATATGGGTGCCGTGGATATGGAGCGTCAGGCACCCAACGTCGATCGCATGCACCGGCTCGGCGCTGAAGTGGTGGCGGTCGAGTCAGGCGACAAGACGTTGAGAGCGGCCATCGACGAGGCACTGCGAACCTGGGTGACGGACCCGGCAGGCATTTACTACCTTATTGGCTCCGCTGTCGGCGCCCATCCGTACCCGTATCTCGTCCGCGAACTGCAATCGGTTATCGGCGAGGAGGCACGCCAGCAGATGCTTGACCAGGCGGGCGCTTTGCCCGACGTAGCGTTTGCCTGCGTGGGTGGCGGCTCAAATGCGATCGGCCTGTTCTATCCCTTGCTCGGCGACGATATCGAACTGATCGGTGTAGAGGCCGGCGGTACCGGCCCCGGACTGGGCCAGAATGCCGCGACACTCGCGACCGGCACACCCGGCGTGTTGCAGGGTACCTACACGATCATTCTGCAGGACGACGACGGACAGGTGCAGGAAACACACTCGATCTCGGCCGGCCTCGATTACTCGGGCGTCGGTCCGGAACACGCGCTGCTGCAAGCGACGGGGCGGGTGAAGTACATTTCTGCCGAAGACGACGAAGCACTCGAAGCGCTCGAAGAGCTCTGCGCTACAGAGGGAATCCTGACCGCACTCGAGACATCACACGCCTACGCGGCGGCAAAAGAGTACGCGAAAGAGAACCCCGGAAAGCGTATCTTGATAGGCAACTCGGGCCGCGGTGACAAGGATATGCCCACACTCACCAAGTACCCCGCAAGGACTCGCACCCATGCAGGCGCATGAACGTATAGGCGCGGCGCTCACCGCCGCAAATGATGCCGGCCGCACGGCCCTGGTGCCGTTCATCACGGCAGGCTACCCGGAGCCGGCAGATTTCATCACCACGCTGCAGGCGATCGCCGCCGTCGGCGATGTCGTCGAGCTTGGCATTCCGTTCTCGGATCCGATGGCCGATGGCATGACTATTCAGCGCTCGAGTTTCGAGGCGCTGAAGAAAGGCGTCAGTCTCAAGTGGATCTTCGACCAGCTTGATTCAGTCGAGGGCGGCATCGATGCGCCACTGGTCATGATGTCTTATCTGAACCCGCTGCTTGCGTTCGGTTACGACGAACTCGCGAAGCGTGCATTGGCTGCGGGCGTCTGTGGGTTCATCGTGCCCGACTTGCCGTTTGAAGAGTCGGCTGATCTTCGCGAAGCACTCGCATCGAAAGGTCTCGGGCTGATTCAGTTGGTGACACCGGCGACACCGGATGAGCGGCTAAAGACACTATGCGAGGCTTCTCTTGGCTTCGTTTACGCCGTAACGATCACGGGTATCACGGGTGGCGATACCGGGCTGCCCGCTGACCTGACCGACTACCTCGACAAGGTGACGGGCATGTCGAGCATTCCCGTATGTGCAGGTTTCGGGATTCGTGACGCGAAAGATGTGGCCGCCGTCGGCAAGCATGCCAACGGTGCGATCGTTGGGTCGGCGTTGGTTGAGAGGCTCGAGCGAGGTGAGGACCCCAGGCAGTACCTGGGGTCGCTACGTACCTGATTATTTGGCGGGAACGGTCTGTTCGCCCCGGTACATGCGGTTACCGGTGCAGGTTTCTATTGCGTCAAACTCAGCATCGAGGCCGGAGTCACCGTCAGCGATCTTGCCCCAGGTCGCGAGGTCCGGATAGTTATCGACCCACATGAAGCCACCCAGGTCTCCTATGACTGTCGAAACGTAGGAACTCGTGATCTCATCCGTACCGCCGGTTGCGCGAGCCCACTTGAGCCACTTCGCATTGACGGCCATTGCTTCTTCCTTGGTATGGCCTTCCTTGAGTTCGCATGTGAATACAACCGAGACCGGATCTGCGCTGACGACTGCCGACAGAAGCAGGAACACTGAAGTTACTGTTGCCAGGATTATTTTTCTGTACATGAAGCACCCCTTTTTTAATTTTTTTAGTTATTGATATTCAAGCATAGGCGAAATGCTGAGTTTTGCTGGCCTGCAACGAGCATACGCGAGATGATTGGAGAATATGAAGAAACTGACTTCCGCCGAAACGATTGTCACGATTACCCACTACCAGAATCTGCTGGCAGCGGAAGGTATCAGGACTGAAATTCGTAACCAGCATCTCGGCGGCATCATGGGCGAGATGCCGGTCTTCGAAACCTGGCCGCAGCTATGGATCGTCAACGACCTCGATTTCGATCGCGCGACGCAGCTGCTTGAGTCCACAGACTCCGGGCCTTACGGGGCTGCGTGGACCTGCCGTCAGTGCGGTGAGGAAAACGAAGGGCAGTACGGGGCGTGCTGGAACTGCGGGGTGAGTGCCGACTAAGGCATGCCCCGGGCGAGCAGCGACGTACCGGCTATCTCGCTACGCAGTACCGCAGACACCTTCTCCGGTTGCATCGGACGGCTGATCAGGAAGCCCTGGGCGAGGTCGCAGTTGCAGCTTTTCAGGAACTCAAGCTGCGTGAGCGTTTCGATGCCCTCGGCGGCAACTTCGATATCCAGTCCCTGTGCCATGGCAATGGCCGCGCGAACGATGCGTTGATGGCTGTTGTTCTCAACAATGTCGGCCACGAGATCGCGATCGAGAACGCAACTGTCAATGAAGCCGTTGTCGAGTGATTCGAACGAGACATCGCCTTTGCCAAAGTGATCGAGTGACAGTCGCACGCCGAGCTTGCGCAGTTCTTGCAGCGTCTCCATCTCGGTACCGCGCTTGCTAACAACATTGCCGTCACCGATTTCGAGTTCGATGCAACCCGGATCGAGCATCGTGTCGGCCAGCGTCTTCTTCATGACATCCACGAGACGCTTATGCACGAGCTGCTGCGGCGAAAGGTTGATGGCGATCGACAGGTCGGGCATTTCAAACTGACGTTGCCATCCGGCGAGCTGACGGCATGCGGTCCCGATAACCCATTCGCCAGCGGAGTGGATTAGCCCACTGCTTTCGAGGATTGGCAGGAAGCGCGCGGGCGCTAACAGGCCGAAACGTGGATGCTGCCAGCGCAGCAGTGCTTCGAGTCCGATGAGGCGTCCCGATGCAAGGTCGATGCGCGGCTGATAATGCAAAACGAACTCGTCGCGAACCAGCGCGTGACGCAAGCCGATCTCGAGCTCCTCGCGTTGCGCGAGCTTGGTGTTCAGTGCGTTCGAGTAGTACTGGAAGCGACCGCCGCCGTGTTTTTTTGCCTCCAGCATCGCGATGTTAGCGGCTTTGAGCATGCGCGCCGCCGTGTCGCCCGCGTCGGGATACAGTGCGATACCGATACTCGGTGTTGCGTAGACCTCGCTGCTGCCTATCTCATATTTTTCCGACAGCACCAGCAATAATTTCTGAGCGGCAGCAGCAGCATTGCCCGCCTCGCCGAAGTCTTCGAGACACACGACGAACTCGTCGCCGCCCCAGCGCCCGGTGAAGTCGCCGATGCGCAGGTTACTCTTGAGGCGCTCGGCAACCTGGCGTAGCAACGTGTCGCCGATATCGTGGCCGAGCGTGTCATTGATTGATTTAAAACGATCAAGACCGATAGAGAGCGCAGCAAGCGGCGCAGCCTTGCGCTGGCTGCGGCCTATCGCGCGCGACAGTTGTTCGGCAAAAAGGCTGCGGTTGGCGAGGCCCGTCAGCTCATCGAACTGCGCGAGTTTTTCGAGTTCGGATGTGCGATTAGTAATCTCGGTAATGTCGCGAAACGTGATGACGCCGCCGACGAGTTCGCGGTTACCATCGAAAAGTCCCTGGCCGTTGATGCTAAGTACAGCATCGGCTTGCTCGGGCGCGCGATAGATAGCGACCTGATCCGCAAACTTCTCACCGCTGCGCGCGCGCATGAGTGGTAGCTGGTGTGAGTTTCGGTAGTTATCGCCGTTGCTGTCGATACAGCAGAACGTCTGCTCCCAGGTTGGGTCCGGTTGCGTACGTGGACCGAGACCGAGGATGGATCTGGCCGCCGGGTTGATATCGAGTACGTGCCCGGCGTCATCAACAATGATCGCGCCATCATTAATATCGCGCAGGATCGACAGCACCGAGGCATCGGTATCGGACAGACGCCGCTGCAGCCGACTGCGTTGCACGGCGTGGTCGAAAACCGAATCCTGACCTTCAACCGTAATGTCGTCGATACAGATATACCCCTGTGCGCCTGCGCGCAGGGCGGCGATGCCGCGATGCTCGTATTCTTTCTGGGTCAGCGCTATGACCGGATATGGGCTGAGTGACTGGATCAGTTCACCGAGCGTCTGTCCGGACTGGGCAATCATCGGACCCGCTTCGAGCAGGACCAGGTCGACAGTACTGGATGCGTCTTGCGGTAATGCGAGCGAACTGCTGCGCGTCAACATCGTGCAGCAAGGCAAGGTCTCGAGTTCGGACAAATATTCAGCGGCAAATTCACCGCGGCCCAAATAAAGAATGGAATGACCCGACATCTAAAAAACCGCAATTATCAGGGGCACCTTGGCCGTGGATAAATCGCTGTGATTATCGTACGGACAAGTTTGAAAACGCGCCATATGTTGTTATCGAGGTTCGTTTAGGCCAATCGCATGATAACAGAATAGTAATAAAAGACAGTCGCTTAAGCGATTTTTTTACCGTTTGGACGGGTCAGATTCAAACCCTGGGGTCACCACGGGCATCCAAAGGTCAAGATAAAGGGAGAAAAGCCAATTGGAAGCGCTTTTGACCGTGGCAGGCAGCGACTATAGTCAGGGAATGGTAAATGCCGAAACCGACATAGCCGTAGACGAACAGGCCTGGATACGTAAGGCACAGCGATCAGATGCGCGGGCATTTGAGACTCTTTATCGACTGCACGTGGACAAGATTTATGGGTTGTGTCTACGCATGACGGGCAACGTTAGTGAGGCCGAAGACTGCACGCAGGAAGCGTTCATCCAGGCCTGGAAAAAGATGGCGAAGTTCCGCGGTGACAGTGCATTTTCAACCTGGCTTCACCGTATTGCCGTTAACGCTGTTCTGGGCAGGATTCGCAAGTCGAAACGGGAGCAGGACAGGCTTCAGGCCGTTTCGGATGTGCAACCGGCCCGCGTAGCCACCGGTGATACCGGCGAGCTGCGGGATCTGGCGGAGGCGGTAGGCAGGTTGCCTGAACGAGCACGACACGTTTTCGTTCTCAACGCAGTCTATGGCTACAGTCACGACGAAGCCGCCGCGATGCTGGGCATCGCCGCCGGTACGAGCAAGGCGCAACTGCACAGGGCAAGAAGGCTCCTCGCGCAGCAACTGGAAGAGCAGGGATTTACAGCATGACTGAAGAATTTGATGACAAACTGGACCGGGCCGCACGGCAACTCGCAACGGAGATCGCTCCGGAGCGCGACCTCTGGCCTGATATCGCCACGGCGAT
>JAHEGH010000032.1:0-11715 GCA_024639825.1 Gammaproteobacteria bacterium | reverse complement strand
ACGTCGAGGAGCTCATCGTTGAGCGCGATGGCGACAAGGTAACGATCAAGGTCAAGGTTCCAAGGAAGAGCGGCCGTGGCATCGATAGCGACCTGCATATCCAGGTACCTCAGCGCAGTTCAATCGACGTTGGTACGGTGAGTGCTGATATCGACGTAACGGAAGTGCAGGGCGAGCAGAGCCTGAACACCGTGAGCGGAGACGTTAACACCGAGGCATTTGGCAGCGACATATCAGCCGAGTCGGTCAGTGGTGACGTCGAAGTGAGTGGTCAGAGAAAGGATGCCGAGACGGATGCGAGCACGGTGTCTGGCAACATCACCTTGTTCCGCGTTGCCGGAATTGTTGAAGCGGCATCGGTCAGTGGTGACGTGATTGTCGACGAGGGTTCATTCGACCGCGCCAGCATTGAGACGGTCAGCGGCGACCTGGTTTTCCGTGGCGATCTGCGTGATGGTGGCAAGATAGACGCGGAAACGGTGAATGGCGACATCGACCTGAAGTTCGACAAGAGGGTTAGCGGTCGTTACAGCATCGACACGTTCAACGGCAATATCCGCAACTGCTATGGCCCGAAAGCGGAACGTACCAGCAAGTACACGCCGGGCTGGCAGCTCAATTTCGAGGAAGGCGACGGTAACGCTCGGGTAAGCATGTCAACGCTCAACGGCGATATCTCGATCTGTGACTGAAAAACCTGAATTAATTTGACCAACGGGCCGCAATAGCGGCCCGTTTTTTGTTGGATTTGGTACTCTACGGTTCCACAACCAAAGGGTGTCCAAATGGGCCGTCCTGCCAAAATCCTAGCCTGGATATTCGCCGCGATTTTTGCGGTTTTTGCGCTCGCTGCGATCGCTTTAACGCTCTTCTTCGAGCCTAATGATTTTCGTGAGGAAATCGCCGCCGCGGTGCACGATTCAACCGGCCGCGAGCTCAATATCGATGGTGAAATATCGGTGCAGCTGTTCCCATGGCTGGCGGTCGCGGTCGGGCATACGACGCTCGGCAATGCGGAGGGGTTCGGCGATGAGCCGATGGCAGAGTTCGACCAGGCACGCCTAAGCGTTCGTCTGTTGCCGTTGTTGCTGCGCCGCGAGGCGGAAGTGGGCGCCGCGGAGATAGACGGCCTGCGCCTGCATTTCGAGGTCGACAGCAAGGGTCGCACGAATTGGGACGACCTGCTGGAAAGCGGCAATGGTGATGCCGCGGAGGAGAGCGCTGGTGCTGGCGGGTCGCTGGATATTTCCGGCGTCGAGATCCGGAATTCATCGATCACCTACGCGAATCGGCAAAAAGGCGATCGCTACGAGCTGACGAAGGTCAATATTGGCGTGGGACGGGTTTCGAGCGATGCAGATCCCGTGCCGTTTAAAGGCAGTGTACATTTCGACGTGCAGCCCAGCGGTATTTCGGGCGATATCGACGTCGATACTGTCGTCGCTTTCGACCCGGACACCGGGGTATTCACACTGGATGATTTTTCAATCAAGGGGCTGGCAGAAGGCCTTGTCGATGCGCCGTCCCGCATGAGCTTCGCGACAGACAGCATCGAGATCCGCAGCGCCGAAAACGTGGCCAGCGTCGGAACGGTCTCCATTTCCCTGCTTGACCTCGATATTACGGCGGACGTCGAGCCCTTCTCTTACGCCGAGGAAGTAGAGCCCACCGCACAGATCCGTGTGGATGCATTTTCACCGCGCAGCCTGATGCACCTGTTTGAGGTTGAGGCGCCGGAGACTGCGGACCCGAACGCGCTTAGCAGCATGAAGCTCGAGGCAAAAGCCTATGTCGGGGCAAACAACATCAGGATGACGGGCGTCAACATTGAGCTTGACGATACGACGTTTACGGGTGCCATGACGGTGCCGATGGATAGCGCAGGCAGGTTCATAGTGAAACTCAGCGCCGACGCTATCGATTTGAATCGTTACATGGCGCCGCCAACCGAAGGGAATGGCGAGGCGGCCGGCGAGTCCGCGACCGTGGAAATTCCGGCTGATCTCATCAAGTCGCTCAATGCCCGCGGCGACCTCAACATAGGGACAGTCACCCTGGGTAACCTGCAGCTTCAGCAGGTGGCCCTTTCCCTGAATGCGGGTGACGGGCGCCTGCGTATTAATCCGATCACTTCAACCCTCTATGGCGGCAGCTACAGTGGTGACGTACGTATCGATGCCAGTGGCTCGACGCCGGTCCTGTCCATGAACGAGACCGTGCAGGATGTCGATCTTGCCAAGCTGGCGCTCGCGATGTTTGAACAGCAGAACATCACCGGGTCGATCAGCGGCAACTTCCGTGTCTCAGGGCGCGGCAGCGACCTCGCTGAAGTCCAGCGCACGCTGGGCGGCCAGATGAACTTTGAGCTCAGGGACGGTACTTACGAGGGCACAGACGTGTGGTACGAGTTGCGGCGCGCCCGGGCGTTACTCAAGAATGAGACGCCGCCCGAGCCGGTTCTGCCGGCACGCACACCGTTTAGCTCCGTCAAAGCAACCGGCGTTGTGACCGACGGCATTATGCGCAATGACGACTTCGTGGCGGATATGCCTTTCATGCAGATGACGGGTAGCGGCAGCGTAAACATCCCGGCCGCCACCGTGAACTACAGCCTGAAAGCACGAGTTTTTAAGAAGCCCGAAGCGCTTGCTGCGGCGACGCCTGAGGAGATCGAGGATTTCACGAAGATCGTTATTCCTGTCAAGATCACGGGGCCACTATCGGCACCGAAGGTGAGCCCGGATGTTGAAGCGCTGTTGCGCCAGCGCGTAGAGGAAGAAATCAAAGACAAGCTCAAAGACCTCTTCAAACGATGAGACGAGCACTCAGTATTCTGCTCGCGCTACTCGCGAGCGCGCAGTGTGCAACTGCTGCAGAGATGCGCAGTATCGAGATGCAATATGAAGGCGGACGTTACTCGATGGTATCGGTTGCGTGGTTTGATGCCGGCATCGACGAAACCTTTCGTGTCTTCAGTACCTGGGAATACTCGACCCGGTTTTCCAGCGCGGTCGTCGAGGCCCGGGATATTGCAGCAGAGCCTGGCGGTCTCCCGGGCTACTTCGTCATCAACAGGGGGTGCGTGCTTTTCTTCTGCAAATCGATGGTTCGGCAAGGCTACATCGAGTCGCATCACAACCAGGTTCTGCGTGCTGTGGCAGATCCGCAGTTCAGCGACTTTCACGAATTCGAGGAGTCCTGGGAGTTTTCAGAAGCAGACGGCGGAACCAGCGTACGTTATTCGTTGCAGATGGTGCCGGACTTCTGGGTGCCGCCGGCCATTGGCCCCTACATGATCAAGCGCAAACTCGGCAGGGATGGCGGCCAGGCGCTGGACAGGATTGAGGCTATCGCGCAGAGCATGGCGGAGCCGGTCGAGCAGGCCGTTGACTAGCTTCCCGGAGCGGCTGCTCACCTGGTTCGACGAATACGGCCGCAAGGATCTACCCTGGCAGCAGGTAAAGGATGCCTATCGAATCTGGGTGTCGGAAATCATGTTGCAGCAAACGCAGGTGCAGACGGTGATGCCCTACTTCGAGCGCTTCATGCAGAGTTTCCCCGATGTCGTGTCGCTCGCAAATGCTGCGCAGGATGAGGTTCTCCAGCACTGGTCCGGCCTTGGCTACTACGCCCGCGCTCGCAACCTGCACAAGGCGGCGCAGATTGTACGGGATGAGCACGACGGCATCTTTCCCGACACGCTCGACGCGGTGACCGGGTTGCCCGGTATCGGGCGTTCCACCGCGGGCGCGATCCTGTCGCTGGCATTCGACCAGCGCCACGCGATTCTCGATGGCAACGTGAAGCGGGTTCTTGCCCGCCACGCGGCGATCGAAGGCTGGCCCGGCACCACGTCGGTAGCGAAGCAGCTGTGGACGGTTGCCGAACAACACACGCCGACCGAAAGGACGGCGGCTTATACCCAGGCGATCATGGATCTGGGTGCGACCCTGTGCACCCGTTCCAAACCGGCCTGCGAACGCTGCCCTGTCGCCAGCGACTGCGTCGCCCTCGAAAAGGGGACAGTCACCTTTTTGCCGGGGCGCAAGCCGAAGAAGGAAAAACCCTTGCGCGCAACGACCATGGTGATTGCCAGGCACGATGGGCACGTTTACCTCGAGCGTCGTCCGGAGGCGGGGATCTGGGGCGGCTTGTGGAGCCTGCCGGAAGTGGACGGCGCTGAGGTCGAGGGCTGGTGCGCGAAGCGCCTGTGCACCGCGGCTGCATCAACCGATGCCTGGGAGACCTTGCGCCACAGCTTCAGCCATTACGATCTCGATATTCAGCCGATAGTGGTGCGCGTTGCGTCACCATTGAGTAAAGTAGCCGATTCCGCCGATGCGACGTGGCATCGACTGGGCGATGAATTACCAGGCGGCGTGGCCGCTCCCGTGAACAAACTCTTAGAGAAATTACAGAATGTCTCGCACGATTAAATGCGTCATGTTGGGCGAAGGGGCTGAAGGCCTCGACTATGCACCGTACCCGGGCGAACTGGGTCAGCGTATCTATGACAACGTTTCAAAAGAGGCGTGGCAGCGCTGGCTGGCCCACCAGACCATGTTGATTAACGAGTACCGCCTGACGCCGATCGAACCTGATGCGCGCAAGTTTCTCGAAACCGAGATGGAGAAGTTTTTCTTCGAAGGTGGCTCGGCAGCACCACAGGAATTCGTTCCGCCGACCGACTAGTTACGCAGCAGGAGCTGCACGCTGAACCATTGTTTTGGGTCCGTCCAGACCTTGCTGACAGTGAATCCCGCCACACCTGCCATCGCGGCGAAACCGTCGAGCGTGTACTTGTGTGAGTACTCGGTCAGGATTGCCTCGCCCTCGTCGAGAAAGATTGTGGCGTCCCCGAGATGAGCGGTTTGCTGCCGCGTGCTGACCAGTTCTATGACGATCCGACCCTCATCGGGGTCGTAGGTCGCCCGGTGACGGAATGATTCCAGCTCAAAATCACTGCCGAACTCGCGATTGAGGTGCCGCAGCATGTTGAGATTGAAGCGGGCCGTAACACCTGCACTGTCGTTATAGGCGTTGTGGATAACGGCCGGGTCTTTCTGGAGGTCTACCCCAATCAGGAGCGCGCCCCCGGCACCTGCTTCCTCGTGCATGACGCGTAGCAGATCTACGGCGTTGTGGTACTCGAAATTGCCGATCGTTGATCCCGGGAAATAGACGACGTTCCGCCGTGGCATCGTGGCGGGCGAAGGCAGGCTGAACGAGTGCGTGAAATCGGCGACAACCGGCAATACTTCGATATGCGGAAACGCCGCACGAATATCGCGCTGACTTTCGAGCAGGTGCTCCTCGGAAATATCGACCGGCACATACGCGGCGAGCTTGTCGAGATGCTCGAGCAGCAGGCGAGTCTTGACGCTCGAGCCACTCCCAAATTCGATCAGGCTGGCCTGCGGGCCGACAATATCTGCAATTTCATCGATGTAGCTGTCCATGATCCCGAGTTCTGTCGAAGTCAGGTAATACTCGGGAAGCGCGGTGATTTCCTCAAACAGACCGGAGCCGGTTTCATCGTAGAAGTATTTCGGTGCTATCGATTTCTGTGGCTTACTCAGGCCCGCTATCAGTGCTTCGATCTCGCTAGCCATGCTGGTCCTTCGCAAGCCTCAGGCCAAGAAACTGCCAACGCGCATCCGGGTAGAAAAAGCTGCGGTAGCTGGCGCGAATGTGGTCATGAGCGGTAACGCAGGAGCCACCGCGGACGGTCATCTGATTGCACATGAATTTGCCGTTGTACTCACCAAGAGATCCGTCCAGGGGGCGGAAGCCCGGATAGGGCGAATACGCCGAAGAGGTCCATTCCCAGGCGTCACCGAAAAACTGTGAGCGACCGTCGGCAGCGATCGGATGCCAGTTCTCGCTGTTAAGTAGATTGCCGTGCCTGGCTTGCTCGGCGGCCGCATGTTCCCATTCAAACTCCGTGGGCAGACGACAGCCGGACCAGCGCGCAAAGGCATCGGCCTCGTAGTAGCTGATGTGACAGACCGGCGCATGCTCATCGATTTCAACAGGCCCGCACAGCGTGAACTCCGTTTCCAGCGCCTCGTCCCAGTAAAGTGGCCTGTCCCAGCCGCGCTCATTGATGGTCGACCAGCCGTCAGACAACCAGAGTTGGGCGTCCTGATAGGCACCGGATACGATGAACTCGCGAAACTCGCCGTTCGTGACAAGCCGATCGCCGATCGCGTGGGAATGCAGCAGCGCATCGTGGCGCGGCGTCTCGTTGTCGAAACAGAAACCCTCGCCGGACGCCCCGATACGGACAACGCCCGGTTGGCCTGGCGAGAACGTGTAGCTGCCCGCCGGGCTGCCCGGCGACCTGGCGGTGGCATGCACGGCGGCCGGCTGTAGCGGGTTACGCGACAGCACGTGTTTAATGTCGGTAAGCAGTAATTCCTGGTGCTGTTGTTCGTGATGCAGTCCGAGCGTAATGACTTCGCTAACTGCAGGCGAAATATTTCCGCACTCAAGCAGTGTGCACACAGCCTCGTCGACGTGCTTTCTGTAGCTGAGAACCTCATCGAGTGTCGGGCGTGACAACTCGCCGCGACGGGGACGCGGGTGCATCTTGCCTGCCGAGTTGTAGTAAGAGTTGAACAGGTAGTGGAAGCACGCGTCGTAGGGCCTGTAACCAGCTTGGTGAACGCCGAGCACGAAACATTCAAAGAACCAGGTGACGTGAGCGAGGTGCCATTTCGTCGGGCTCACGTCAGGCATCGTCTGGATGACTGTGTCTTCGGGTTGCAGGTCACGGATTAGCCGCGTTGTATCCGCACGGACGCGCTGATACGAGTTGACCAGAGTCTCTGGAGACCCGTCCAGGTTTTCTGCAGAGGTGGCCATAGCCAGATTCTAACGCAACGGCAGCTCTGTTTTCCGCTGCACCGTCCGGATCGCGAAACTCGAGTTGACTCGGGCCACGCCCGGCAGGCGCGTCAGCTCGGTTTTATGAATACGCTCGAAGTCGGCCATATCCGCCACGACCACGCGAATCAGGTAGTCGAACTCGCCTGACATCAGGTAGCACTCCATCACCTCGGGTATGTCGCGAACGGCTTCCTCGAACGCAGCCAGGTCGCTTTCCACCTCACGCTGCAGGCCAATATGCACAAACACGTTGCCGGGCAAGCCCGCCTCGTTCTGGGAAATGAGGGCTGCGTAACGGCTGATCATGCCGGATTCTTCCAGTGCCCGAACCCGCCGCAGGCACGCCGACTCCGACAGGCTCACCTGGGCCGCAAGTTGCACATTGCTGATACGGCCATCCTTCTGGAGAGCCGTGAGAATCAATTTGTCGTGCCTGTCCAGCATCGTCGAAGAATCCTGCGTAAAAAGTACATTATAAGGTGGAAAGTGCCACTATTTATCCATTTTAGTCGCAGATACGCAAGCGAATGCCGCATTCAGGCCCGTAATATGGCAATTCAATAAAAACGATTTCAGGTCTGGAGAGAGCCATGAAGATCGGTGTACCCAAAGAGATTAAGACGCTCGAGTTCCGGGTCGGAATGACGCCGGCAGGCGTCCTCGAGGTTATTCACGATGGCCACGAAGTCATCGTGGAAACGAATGCGGGCGCTGGCATCGGCGTCTCCGATGCTGACTACGAGGCCGTTGGCGCAAAGGTTGTTGGGACGGCAAAGGAAGTCTTCGACCAGGCCGAGATGATCGTCAAGGTCAAAGAGCCACAGCTCAACGAGTGCGCAATGCTGCGCCCCGACCAGGTGCTGTTCACGTACCTGCATCTCGCCCCCGATCCCGCGCAGACGAAAGCGCTCATCGAATCCGGTACAACGGCGATTGCCTATGAGACGGTGACTGCCAAAGACGGCAGTCTGCCCTTGCTAACGCCGATGTCAGAAGTTGCCGGTCGATTGTCGATCCAGGCCGGCGCCTACGCACTGCAAAAGGCGAACGGCGGTTGCGGCAAGTTGCTGGGTGGCGTACCCGGTGTACAGCCGGCCAACGTACTTGTGATCGGCGGCGGTGTTTCCGGCGCTAATGCGGCGGACATGGCGGTCGGCCTCGGCGCCAACGTCACAATCCTCGATCGCTCGTTACCGCGCCTGCGGCAGCTCGACGATATCTGGGGCGGTCGCGTTCACACGGTCTACTCGACCAAGCATGCGGTCGAGGAGCTGTCCATGCAGTCCGACCTCATCATCGGTGCGGTTCTGATCCCCGGTGCCGCTGCACCGAAGCTCGTGACGGCGCAGAACGTCAAGGACATGCAGGCAGGTACGGTTCTGGTCGATATTTCCATTGACCAGGGCGGTTGCTTTGAGACGAGTCGTGCGACGACGCACGCCGATCCAACTTACGTGGTGGATGATGTGGTGCACTACTGCGTTGCGAACATGCCAGGTGCCGTCCCCCGCACCAGCACCTTCGCGCTGACGAACGCCACACTGCCGTTCGTCAAATCACTGGCCAACCTTGGCTGGGTCAACGCGCTCAAAGCCGACCCGCATCTTGCCAATGGCCTCAACGTTCACGCGGGGCATGTCAATTACGAGGCTGTCGCGCGTGACCTTGGATATGACTATCTCTCTGCTGAGGATGCTCTTAAAACCGCCTGATCCCTTTAGACCCCCTTCAGGTTCAGGTGTTGTTCGAGGCCGGGCAAATGCTCGGCCTTTTTTTTTGCTTGTATTGCAGTCAATCCACACTATTCTTACAGGTACAAAGGTACACAATGATCTGTCGACTCAAGACAGTACACGGAATGTTAGGGGGTAAATCATGAGCAGTATCGGAAAAACAACACAACGTCTTGTCGTGTTGCCCGCAGCGCTTGCGTTGTTGGGCTTGTCGGGCGGCGCAACAGCGCAGTTACTCGAAGAAATTACGGTAACAGCAACGAAACGTGAAACCAGCATCCAGGACGTCCCGTTCTCGATCAATGCGCAAACGGCTGCTGACATTCAACGAACCGGCGCCACCGATCTCGAAGAGTTGTCGAGAAACGTTGCGGGTCTTACCGTGCAGAATCTCGGGCCGGGCCAGAGCCAGGTCGCGATTCGTGGCGTATCGGCAGGCCAGATTGTTCGTGACCAGCCGGGCGTCAAAGAACAGGTCGGCGTCTATCTCGACGAGTCAGTTATCTCGTTGTCACTGTTTACGCCGGACTTCGATCTCTATGACCTGAACCGGGTTGAAACGCTGCGCGGTCCGCAGGGAACACTGTTCGGTTCCGGTTCGGTCGGCGGCACGATTCGCTACATCACAAACAAACCGGATCGGGATGCGTTCGATGCCAACGTCGAACTGGACGTCAACTCGATCACGGACGGTGATATCGGTGGTGCCGTCAAGGGCATGGTCAATATGCCGCTGGGTGACGGCAACGCGGCGCTGCGACTGGTTGGTTACACGACAGAGTACGGTGGCTTTATCGACGCACGTATGGAGTCGGGCGGAGTTCGCTCGGACGTCAATGGCGGCAACCGAATGGGCGTCCGTGCCGCATTGAGTTTTGATGTTGGTGATTCGATCACGATTACACCGCGCATCGTCTACCAGGAAATTGATGCCGACGGCTTCAACAGGCAGGAAGTCTTTAGCCTGTTCGCGAATCCGTACACAACCGGCGCACCCGGCACACCACGGGAACCCATCCAGCTTGGCGAGCGCGAGCAACACCTGCTGCTTGCAGAGCAGTTCACGGATGAGACCCTGCTGGCCGACGTCGTCTTTGAAGCATCACTGGATGCCTTCGACTTCACCTTTGTTGGCAGCCAGATGGATCGGGAAATACTCGTGAGTCGTGATGCCAGTGCGCTGACAGGCAGTGTGTCGGTTGATCTTGGCTATCCAGCCAGCGCCGTGCTCTTGCCGTCAAACCTGCGTGACACGACCGATCTCAAGCAGACGACTTTCGAGGCACGCTTCAGCTCGAACAATGACGGTCGTCTGCAGTGGCTGGGTGGCTTCTTCTGGTCGGACACGGAACGCAGCTACGGACAGTACCTGCCCACGCCGGGCTATGCTGCTGTCACCGACGCGACGCTGGGTGCCGGAACGTCGGCCGCGGTCGCGAATGGCTTCCCGGATCTCGATTCGCCGTACAACGCGCTGCTGCCTTACGACATCGAACAGATGGCCCTCTTTGGTGAAGTGAACTTCGATGTCACTGACGCACTGCAACTGACCGTCGGCGGCCGCTGGTACGACTTTGAAGAATCGCGTCGCTTCTATTCTGGCGGCCTGTTTGCCAACGGCGATGACCAGACGGATACGACATCGTCTGACGGTTTCACACCCCGCGTCATGGCGAGCTTCGACATGAACGACAACGTCACGCTGAACGCACAGGTATCGCAGGGCTTCCGCCTGGGTGGTGTGAACGATCCGCTCAACGCCACATTGTGCACACCGTCTGACCTGCAGATCTTCGGCAGCTTCCAGTCCTACAACGATGAGAAGATGTGGAACTACGAGGCCGGCGTCAAGTCGGGCTTCGACAACGGCATCACGTTGAATGCCGCTGTGTTCTACTCGGACATCGAAGACCTGCAGGCCACGCTTGACGCAGGCTCGTGTTCGTCACGCGTGTCCTTCAACGTGCCCAAGGCGCACACGCAGGGTCTGGAATTCGAGCTTGGTGCCAACCCGTCCGAGTCGCTGTACCTGTCGCTGGCCGGCAGCATCCTCGAGTCCGAGTTTGACTCGACGGTTGTTGATGGCACAGGCGCCGTAATCGGCGGCCTGCGCAGCGGCAACCGCCTGGCCTCTGTACCGGATTTCCAGATCGCTGCATCGGGTAGCTACTACTTCCCGTTCGACCTGTTCGGTGGAGCGGACGGCTTTGTGACCGCGACAATCCACCATGTCGGCGATCGCATTACGCAACCGAGTGATCAGGAAGCGGGTGCTGGCGTATTTTCGTCGGGCCTGCCGTTCGGCGGTGCGACTGGCAACGAAACGACGACGGTCGACCTCGAACTTGATCCGTACACGATCATCAACCTGAGCACGGGTATCGAGAAAGACGACTGGTCAGCCGTGCTTTATATCCAAAACGTGGGTGATGAAAATGCTGACCTGTCGTTCGATCGTGAGCGCGGCGGACGCGCGCGACTGGGTTTCCGGACCAACAAGCCGCGGACGATCGGTATTACGTTCCGCAAGAGTTTTTCCGGAACGTAAACGCTCGCGCTTATTGTTTGGCAATACGCCCGGTCAGAAATGGCCGGGCGTTTTAGTTAGAGCGGCAGTGCCATCCGTATGAGTGGACGCTCGCCATCCCAGAGTTCCTCGCGCTCATTGGACGTCACCGCGAAGCCGAGTTTTTCGTAGAGCTGCTGCGACTCCGGCAGCCCATCCGTGGTCTCCAGAAAAACGCTCGAGCACGCATTGTTGCGAGCGTAGTCGAGGGCGCGATTGACAAGGTCCTTGCCCAGCCCGATGCCCCGGGCCGATGCATCGACAAGCACCCAGCGGAGCTGACCGAGCCCGCCGTCGCGCAGCACCATCGCAGCGCAGCCGACGAGATCGCCATCTCGTTCGGCCATCCAGATACGACCGACGCCACCTGCGTCGAGGTAAAACTCGGCGACAGTGCGGCCAACATAGGCTTCGAATTTCAGGCCATAACCGGGCAGGGCGTCATACACGGTGCCATGCAGGGCAACAATGCGACCGAGGTCGCCAACTCGCAGGTCGTGGCGGATGCTGATGTTGTGATTCATG
>JAHEGH010000031.1 GCA_024639825.1 Gammaproteobacteria bacterium | reverse complement strand
TTGCCGACTGTGCCGGTCACCCGGCATTGCGTCAACACGGCGAAGCCATTCTTGCCCGCGGCATCAATCTCGTCAGTGTTTCCTCGGGTGCACTGGCTGACGCCGGTTTGTATGACAGGCTTGTCGCTGCCGCAAAGCACGGCGGTAGCCAACTGCGTGTCGTGGCGGGTGCCATTGGCGCATTAGATGCCTTGTCTGCAGCCAGCATCGGGTCACTGGCAAAAGTAACCTATCGGGGCCGAAAGCCGCCGCAAGGCTGGCGCGGGTCTCCCGCCGAAGCAAAGCTAGATCTCGATACATTGTCGGAGGCGGCCGTACACTTCAGCGGCAGTGCCCGGAATGCTGCGCTCGAATACCCCAAGAACGCGAATGTGGCGGCCTCAGTGGCACTCGCAGGCATTGGCTTTGACGACACACTGGTCGAACTCATCGCAGACCCTGGTGTAGCACGCAACATCCACGAAATTGTGGCGGAAGGCGACTTCGGCCGTTATGAATTCCGGATCGAAGGTCGTTCGCTGCCCGACAACCCGCGTTCTTCCGCGATTACGGCGATGAGCGTTGTTCGGGAGATATTGAGTCCCGCGTCACCGATCGTTATCTGAGATAAACTGTCGCCACTTGGAACACGGCCGGGTAAGGGTTAATCAACGATGACTAAGCTTGCTGCATTTAACTTTCAGAACTGGATCGAGGAGCACCGGCATCTGCTGAAGCCGCCGGTGGGCAACAAGCAGATCTGGGAGGACGCTGACATGATCGCCTTCGTTGTCGGCGGGCCGAACCAGCGCACGGACTTCCATGACGACCCCGTCGAGGAGTTCTTCTACCAGCTTGAGGGCGACATGGTGCTGAAGGTCTTCGACCAGGGCGAGTTTTACGACATCGTCATTCGCGAAGGCGACGTGTTCTTTCTGCCGAAGCATGTCCGACACTCACCACAGCGGCCCATGGCCGGCAGCGTCGGGCTGGTGATCGAGCCCAAGCGCCCCGATGGCCTGAAAGATGCGTTTGAGTGGTACTGCTTCGAATGCGGCAGCCTCGTGCACCGGGTGGAGGTGCTGCTGAAGTCGATCGTGCGTGACCTGCCGCCGCTCTACGAGTCGTTCTATGCTGATGAAAGGGCGCGTACCTGCCCTGCTTGCGGTGCGCTGCATCCGGGCAAGGAACCGCCGGAAGGGTGGGTGTCGATCCCGCCGCAAGGACGAGACTGACGTGCAGTACGAATCAACGCTCGAATTCGCCAGGGCACAGGACGCGGCGGATCCGCTCAGAGCCTACCGCGACCGCTTTTATTTCCCGTCGCTGGGTACGAGCGAACTTGTCTATTTCACCGGACATTCGCTGGGACTGCAGCCGAAGACGGTGCGCGCGGCCGTGGAGCTGGAGCTCGACGAGTGGGCAAACTACGGGGTCGAAGGGCATTTTCATTCAACCAACCCGTGGTACAGCTACCACGAACTCCTGACACCGCCGATGGCAGAAATCGTCGGGGCCAAGGAATCCGAAGTTGTCTGCATGAACTCGCTGACAACCAATATTCACCTGCTGTTCGTGTCGTTCTATCGCCCTACAGAGACGCGCTACAAAATCATCAGCGAAGCAAAGATGTTTCCGTCGGATCGTTACCTGCTGGAGACGCAGGCGCAGTTTCACGGCTTTGATCCTGACGATGCCATCATCGAGGTTGCACCGAGGGACGGCGAGACCCTGATTCGGGAAGAGGATATTCTCGAGGCGATCGCGGCCAACGCCGACGAGCTTGCACTGGTTTTCTTTGGCGGCGTTAACTATTTCACGGGCCAGTTATTCAACCTGCCGCGCCTGACTGAAGCAGCCCACGCTGTCGGGGCCATCGCCGGATTTGATCTCGCGCATGCTGTGGGCAACGTGCCGCTGGCTTTGCATGACTGGGACATAGATTTTGCAGCGTGGTGCTCCTACAAGTACCTGAATTCGAGTCCGGGCAACGTCGGGGGTATTTTCGTCCACGAGCGGCATGGCCGAAGTTTCGATCTGCCACGATTTGGCGGTTGGTGGGGCCACGACAAGGCCACTCGATTCCAGATGAAAAATGGCTTCCAGCCAATGGAAGGCGCGGAAGGCTGGCAACTGAGCAATGCACCAATTCTTGGTATGGCCGCAATGAAGGCGTCCCTCGAAGTATTCGCCGATGCCGGTATGCCGGCACTCCGGGCGAAGAGCGAGAAGCTGACGGGCTACCTCGAGTACACGATCGACACGCTGGCAGCAGAGTTTCCCGATGCCGATATCAGCCTGATTACGCCGCGGAATCCTGAGCAACGCGGTTGCCAGATCTCGATGGACGTTGCCGGGCGTGAGCGCAAGTTGTTCGACGACATGATCGCGGCCGGCATTATTGCCGATTTCCGCGAGCCCTGCGTTATTCGCATGGCGCCCGTGCCGCTCTATAACTCGTTCGAGGATGTCTTCACGTTCGGTCGGGTGATGCGAAAGTTGCTGGCGCAGGGAGAACGGTAGATGCAGGAAAAGACGTTTACTGTCGCCGGAGGAGGGCCGGTCGGAACCTTGCTCGCCATCTCGCTGGCCAGGCATGGATACAGGGTTGGGCTCTTTGAGGGACGACCCGACTCGCGGCAAACCAGTATCTACCAGGGCAGATCGATCAACATCGCGCTGTCCGATCGAGGTTGGACGTCGCTTGAAAAGGTCGGTATCAGTGCGGATGTCAAGGCTGACGCGATTCCAATGTATCACCGCGCAATCCACGGCATCGATAGTGAAATCAGCAAGCTGCCGTATGGCAAGGAAGGTGATGCTATCTGGTCGGTGTCTCGCGGCGGTATCAATGAACGGCTGCTCGATATTGCCGATGCGGAGCCAAACATAGAAACGCATTTCGAGCAGCGGCTGGTTAACGTGGACTTCAAGACGGCGAGCGCTGTTTTCCGAACAGAGGGCGAACGCGAGGTTACGGTCAACGCGGACTACCTCTTCGGTGCTGATGGCGCGAATTCGAAGGTGCGGCGGCTCGCTCAGAATCTGCCGAGATTCAGCTACAGCCAGACCTACATGCCGCAGAGCTACATCGAGTTGAACATACCCGCAAATGTCGATGGCTCGCACCAGCTCGAGAAGAACGCGCTGCATATCTGGCCGCGCAAAGACTTCATGCTGATCGCCCTGCCGAACACTGATGGTACGTTTACGTGCACGTTGTTCCTTAACTATTCGGGCGATCCGTCGTTTGAGACGCTGCAAAAGCGATCTGATGTTGAGGCGTTCTTCGAATCGAATTTTCCGGACGCGATGGCGTACCTGGAACGGCCTGTCGATATGTTTATGGAAAAGACGGCATCACCGCTGTTCCTCGTCCAGGTGTTCCCATGGTCATTCAACCGTAAGGTTGCGCTCATCGGCGATGCAGCCCATGCGATTGTGCCGTTCTACGGGCAGGGCATGAACTGCGGCTTCGAAGACTGCGCTGAACTGCATTCGCTGATCAGCAAATACAATCACGACTGGGATGAAATCTTCCCGGCCTACGAAAAGGCCCGTAAGCCGAACGGCGATGCCATTGCGGAGCTGTCCAAACGAAACTTCGTTGAGATGAGTGACCTGTCGGGGGACCCCATGTTCCAGCTTCGCAAGAAGATTGAAGCGAAGTTTCACGAGGCGCATCCTGATATCTGGACGCCACTTTATTCGATGGTGACGTTCTCGCCAGAGGTACCGTATTCCGAGGCATTACGTGTCGGCGACGTGCAACAGCAGATCATGGACCAGATCATGCAACTGCCGGACATTGACAGCGACTGGGATAAATCCTGCGTGATGGACCAGTTATACAAACTGGCCGCCGAGCAACTCTAGACGATTGCCAAACTGTGTGAGAGGTTTTTGGTGATCATGTAGTTGTACAGACCTTCGGTACCACCTTCGCGGCCATAACCACTCGATTTCACGCCACCGAATGGCGTCTCCGGAAGAGAGGCCTCGAGCGTATTGATCGATAGATTGCCGGCCTCGATGCCCTCGACCATGCGGTCGATATAATCGGCCCGGTTGGTGAAGCCGTATGCCGCCAGGCCGTAGGGTACGGAGTTTGCCTTTTCAATGGCCTCATCCAGCGAGGCGACGGGGTTAATGATGGCCAGCGGACCAAAGGGTTCTTCCTGCATTACGTGTGCATCGTCGGGCACATTGGTCAGCACGGTCGGCTGAAAGAAATAACCCTTGCCATCCAGTCTGCATCCGCCGGTTCTGATTTCGGCACCGCGGTCCCGCGCGTCTTCGACCAGACCCACCAGCGCTTCGACCCTGCGCTCGTTAGCGAGTGGGCCCATCTCAACTCCGGGTTCTGTGCCATTGCCGACTACCGTTTTGGCCGCGCGGCGCACGAAGATCTCTGTGTAGGCTTCAAAAATACTTTCATGCACGAAAAAACGTGTGGGCGATGTGCATACCTGGCCCGCGTTTCGCATCTTTCGCACAGCGCCGGTAGTCGCGGCCGCTTCAACGTCGGTATCTTCACAGACGATTACCGGCGCGTGGCCGCCGAGTTCCATCAGGACCGGGGTCATGTGTTGTGCGGCCAACGTGGTGAGATGTTTGCCAACCCCGGTAGAACCTGTAAACGCGACCAACCGCACCTGCTCCTGCCTGATCAGGTGATCAGATATCACAGCTGGCGTGCCAAACACCATGTTTAACACCCCAGGTGGCAGGCCGGCGTCATGTAATGCTCTTGCGATGTGCAGCGCACCGGCAGGGGTCTCTTCAGCGGCCTTGAGAATAATTGAACAACCTGCGGCGATGGCTCCGGCAATTTTCCGACACGGCTGGCTCATCGGGAAGTTCCAGGGTGAAAATGCAGCGACGGTGCCGATCGGCTGATGATGCACGATATACCTGACGCCCGGCGCGCTTGGAATTACGCGCCCGTACGTTCGCGTGGCTTCACCCGCGTCCCATTCGAAGAACTCGCAGCCGCGGATAACCTCAAGTCGGGCCTGGTCGAGCGGCTTGCCATGTTCGGCAGTAATCGCGGTGGCGATATCCTCCTGCCGCTCACGCATCAGTTTCGCGGCCTTATAGAGGACACTGGCTCGGTCGGCCGGGGCTGTTTTTCTCCAGACCCTGAATCCCGCCGCTGCCGCGTCAAGGGCGTCGTCCAGGTCCCGCAGATCCGCATGTGGCAGACGTCCGATCTCTTCTTCCGTGGCCGGATTCAGGACCGGAATGTCATTGGCGGTCTTGCGCCATTCGCCGTTGATATAGAGATGCAGGTCTGGATAAGTGCTCATCGAGTTTCTCGTATGCATAGCCGATTATAAGTATATTCTGCCCATGGCTACTATTTACTCGAAACTTGATGCGAAAGACTATGCCCGCGAGAACATGCGCGGGATCTGGGCGGCCGCACTCAACCCGTTTGCTGAGGATCTTTCGCTAGACGAGGCCGGATTGCGCGCGAACATTCGTCACTGGATCGACGATCTCGATATCCAGGGGCTGTTCATTGCAGGAAAGCAGGGTGAGTTCTTCTCAATGAGCCTCGAAGAACGCAAGCGCAACTTCGAGATCGCGGTCGAGGAGTGCGGTGGCAAGGCTGGGGTCATCGTTTCGGTATCGGATCAGAATTTCGATACAGTGCTTGATCTGTCCCTCCATGCACAAGGCTGTGGGGCTGATTACATCGTGGTTCACGCGCCCGTGTTGAGCTTCATACACGATCGTGGCGAGGTCCTGTATCAGTACTACAAGGCCCTGTGTGATCGCCTCGATATTGGTATTGCAATGTGGAGCCATCCGGATTCCGGCTACCTGATGCAGCCAGAGGAGTGCGCGCGTATTGCGGATCTTCCTAACATCGTTGCGATCAAATACTCGGTGCCGCGCGATATGTATGTGCAGTTGACGCACATGGTCGGTGACAAGATCCAGGTATCCACGTCGGCGGAAGACGACTGGCTGGACAACATCGAAGAACTCGGGTGGCAGCTCTATCTTTGTTCCTCACCGCCGTATCATTTGCAGACAAAGAATGACAAGCGCATGGACGAATACACGCGTCTCGCTTTTGCTGGCAATTTCGAGGACGCGCGGCGCGTACGAGACAGTCTTAACCCTGTTCGCGAGTCGATGGTGCGCTCACGACCGGCCGACAAGCCACAGGCATTCGGCAAGTACTGGCAGGAGTTACTCGGCCAGGTTGGCGGTCGCGTGCGACCGCCGATGCTCGAGCTGACCGATGCAGAGAAAGCAATTATTCAGGAAGCCTTTGAGACCTGCGGCCTGAAACGCTAGACGCTTGCCGAGCGCGGCCCTGGCCGCGCCGTCAGCGATTATTGTCAGCGCTGTCCCACTACCTGCACAACCCGCGGCAATCGTTTGTCCAGGCGAACAGCGCTGAGCTGGCGTCCCCATACGCAGCCCGTATCGAGGCTGATGAGATTGGGAAGCACGATCAGGCCGAGTGCCGACCAGTGACCGAAGACAATGCGTGAGCCAAACCACTCCGGATCGATTGCGTCGAACCACGGGCGCAAGCCTTTACGTGCTCGCCACGGTGAGCCACTGAAATTGAGATCGAGGTGGTCATCTGCAGTCACCATGCGCATGCGCGTGAGGCAGTTGATGATAAAGCGGAGGCGTTTGTAACCGGACAGTTTGTTCGACCATGCATTGGGCGTGTTGCCATACATCTTGCCAAGCACGTTCGGGTAATCGCTGCTCTGTAGTGCAACTTCAACTTCCTGAGCAAGCGCAAGTGTCTTTTTTACGCTCCAGCGCGGGTGCGTGCCCGCGTGCACGAGGAGCGTGTCGAGTTTCTTATCGTAGTGCGCGAGCGGTCGGTGTCGCAACCAGTCGCAGAGCTCGTCGGCATCGCTGGCATTAAGCAGTTTTTCGAGCGTTCCGAAGCGCCTGCCAAAGCGGACAGCGCCGGCATGCAGTGCCAGCAGGTGCAGGTCGTGATTGCCGAGAACGGTCACAGCGGAATCGCCAAGTTTACGAACAAAACGCAGTGTTTTCAGTGATTTGGGACCACGATTGACGATATCCCCGACCAGCCAGAGAGTGTCTTTGGAGGGCTCGAAAGCGAGTTCGTCGAGCAGTCTCCGAAAGGGATCGTAACAACCCTGCAAATCGCCGATTGCGTAGACGGCCATGCGAATGTCCTAGTGCAGGAGACCCGGGACAGCGAGTGTGAAGGCTTCGATGGGTGCGTCGAAACTCGCGCCGGTGTCAGTTTCCATGTGATACAGACCCTGCATTGCCCCGACCGGCGTTTCCAGTACCGCGCCGCTTGAGTAGCGGAAGCGTTCGCCAGGATTCAGGTGCGGCTGTTCGCCCACGACGCCGTCACCGCTAACTTCCTGCACCTTGCCGTTCGCGTCGGTGATGATCCAGTGACGGCTTAACAGGGTCGCCGGGACTTCGCCGTCGTTGGATATCGTAATCGTGTAGGCAAATACGTAACGATCCGCGTCGGGCTCGGACTGGTCGTCTATGTAGCTCGTGTCCACATTAATGCGGATGTCGTATTCCTTGTCTTCCATGTCGGCATTCTAACGTGATTTTTGACGCAGGTGATTGCTCAAGCGAACGTAGTCGGCGATGGATACCTGCTCAGGCCGCACCCCGGCGTCGATACCGACCGCGTCGAAGTCGCCGGGCTCAGCCACTTTCTTCAGCGAATTGCGCAGCGTCTTGCGCCGTTGCATAAATGCCGTCGCCACCAGCGTGGATAAACCGGGCTCATCGACGATGTCATAGGTGCCCGGTGGCAGCGGGTGGAGACGAACAACAGCGGACATGACGTCAGGTGGTGGGGCGAATGCCTCGCGGTCGACATCAAACAGGGATTCCACGCTCAGGTGGCAACCCAGCATGATGCCGAGACGCCCATAGGCTTTGCTGCCGGGTGATGCCGCCATGCGCGCAACCACTTCCTTTTGCAGCATGAAGTGCATATCGAGAATGTTGTCACGGTACTTCAGCAGGTGGAACAGTAACGGCGTCGAGATGTTATAGGGCAGATTACCAACGACTCGAATTTGTTTACCCAACGTCGAGAAATCGAATCGCAGTGCATCAGCCTCGTGCACCGTTACGTTGGGATTGCCGTCGTATTGACGGCGCAAGCGCGCGACGAGGTCACGGTCCAGCTCGACCGCATGCAGATGCCCGGCGTTGCGGGCAAGCGCATCGGTAATCGCGCCCTGACCGGGACCAATTTCGACGATTACATCGTCCTTGGTCGGATGTATGGCCCGGATGATGGCATCGATAACACCAGGATCGGTCAGGAAGTGCTGGCCGAAACGTTTACGCGGGCGGTGATTGGCCATCAGCTTTGCGCCATGCTTGCCGCAAGCTCGACGGCAGCCAGCAGGCTTCCCGGATCGGCGGTTCCGGTGCCGGCAATATCGAAGGCTGTACCGTGGTCCACGGAAGTACGAATGATGGGCAGACCGAGCGTCACGTTGACGGCGTGTCCGAAGCCCGCGTACTTGAGTACAGGAAGGCCCTGGTCGTGGTACATCGCGAGTACTGCGTCCTTGCGACCCGCAGCCGGTGTGAACGCGGTGTCCGCTGGAATTGGCCCGCGCAGCCTGAGACCTTCGGCGCGCAGTTCATCAAGTGTCGGTGTGATGACCTCGATTTCTTCACGGCCAAGGTGGCCGCCTTCGCCTGCGTGTGGGTTTAGTCCACAAACAACGATATCCGGTTCATCGATACCGAACTTGTCCCTCAGGTCCGTATTCAGAATGCGCAGCACGCGTTTGAGAATGTCAGGCGTGAGGTAGTCAGCTACGTCGCGCAGCGGCATGTGTATGCTCGCCAGCGCAACACGCAGTTCGCCGGCCACCAGCATCATGACCGGGTGCGGGGCCTCGGTAATCTCCGCGAGAAATTCGGTATGACCGGTAAACGCCACGCCACTGTCGGCAATGACACTCTTCGCAAGCGGTGCCGTGACCATGCCCGCGAATTCGCCCGCAAGGCAGCCTCTCGCGGCCGTGCGAAGGCCGTCAAGCAGGGTGCCGGCATTGATTGGGTCCGGTCGACCGGGCTCGACATTGACCGGAAAGGGCATGTCGATGACGCTCAGGCGCTCGTCGAGCTGGCGCTGGTCGCCAATGACGACCAGATCCCTGGCGTATGGACTGTCAACCAGGGCGTTACACAGCTCTGGTCCAACGCCAGCGGGTTCGCCGGCAGTGATTACGAGAGGTTTGGTGAGGGCCACAGCATCTCAGCGTCTGGACACTAGATGCGCGTCTCGACGAAAGCTTCGTCGCGCAGTCGCTGTATCCAGATCTGTGACTCTGCTTCCATCTTGCCCTGGCGGATCTTGGCCGCACAGTTGCGCTGCTTAAGGTCCTCGGTATTGTCGTAAACGCGGCGCTCCACGACCTCGAGAATATGCCAGCCGAACTGCGTCCGGAATGGTTCGGAGATAACACCTACCTCGCTGTCGCGGATGGTCTGGGCGAACTCGGGAGCAAAACTTTCGGGACTGGCCCAGCCAAGCTCACCACCAAGATTGGACGAACCCGGATCGTCGGACAGCAATTTGGCCTGCTCACCAAAATCTTCCTCGCCGGCACGGATCTTTGCGAGCGCTTCATCAAGTCGCTGCTTCGCTGTTGCGTCATCGATGATTTCGTTCGGCATGATCAGGATGTGGCGAACATTAGCCTGCTCGATCTGGCTGCGCTCAATGGCGCTCCGCAGGTCGTCGACTTTAACGATATGAAAGCTGCTGGCAGCACGAATGGGCGCCGCGACATCGCCTTTGCCCATGTCCTGCAGCACGTCGGTAAACAGGGTGGGTACCTGCTGGCCCTGCATCCAGCCAAGCGCTCCACCTTCGAGAGCGGTCGGGCCGGCTGAGTAGCGAACGGCCATCTCGCGGAAATCGGCACCGTTCTGAATCTGGGCGTAGATCTGGTTGGCGAGATCTTCTACTTCCTGGATCTCGGCGGCGCTGGCGCCTTCGGACATTGTTAAGAGGATGTGGGACAGTGAATATTCCGAGTTGGCCACGACGTTGCCCTCGAGATCAGCAACACACCCTTCGATCTCGCGCTCCGAAACGTTGATGTTATCTCCAACCTCGATGGTGCGCAGATTGCTGATCGTGATTTCTTCCCGCAATTGACGGCGGAACTCGCCATAGTCAATATCATCTTGCGCAAGCAAACGAGGCATGTCTTCGAAAGGCACACCGTTTTCCTGGGCGATATTTGCAATTGCGCGGTTGAGCATTTCATCACCGACATTCAGGCCGATTCGCTCAGCTCGCTGCAGTTGGATTTCCGCGATAATCAGGCGCTCGAGAATTTGCTCCTGGAGTACCTCAGCCGGCGGCATCTGCATGCCCTGGGCGGCTGCGCGCGCGCTAATAGCCTCCAGTTGCTCATTCAGCTGGCTCTTGAGGACCACACCCTCATTGACGATGGCGGCCACGCCGTCCAGAAACTCCCCCGTCTCGGAGAGTTCGTCGGCGACGACAACGGGCGCAGCGACCAATGCGACGAAAGCGCATAAACTATTGAATTTTAACAATTTTTACTACCGGAGATCTGCAGAATAGCCAAGAATACCACGTTCGAGGAGTTTGTCAGCTGCTGTGCCGACGCTCGTCATTCCTTTTAGTACCAATTGCAGACCAAACGAGGAATCGCGAGTTCCATCGCGCGTCGAAATGTGGCGGCGGGAGACCAGGCGCAGGCCCCAGCAGCAGCTCTCGTACTCGAGGCCAAAAAACTGCTCCAGGACCTCCTGGTCGCGGAATGAATAGTTGTAGCGGCCGACAAAATTCCAATTCGAGGCCATCGGCCATGACCATGAAAGATCGCCTTGTTCGAGCGAATCTCGACGGAAGCGATACGCGAGGTTGAGGATCCGATTGTTGGCGGGGCGATACTGCAGACGGGCCTCGGATTTTGTCGCGCCGCTTTCCCCGGTACCCCACTGGTGCCCGATATCGAAATTGACGTTTCTAAGCAGACCAAAGCGCACCTGTGCGATGTAGTCCGACGTTTCGTTTGTCGATACCGGCATGCCAGGCAGGGCGACATCACGATCGCTGAAGTACCGCGTCTGGCCAATTGTCGCTGTCATTAATTCGCGGCCTGAGTCCAGGTCCAGTACACGCGTCGTTATGCCGAGACTGACCCGTTCCGTATCACCGATGCGGTCGCCGCCCAGGAATCTGTTTTTTCGATAGAGCTGCACGAGATTGATGTCCGGTGCGATCGTGTCGAAGACGGGAAGTCCGTCCTGGTCGCGATACGGAATATTGACGTACAGCAATCGTGGCTCAATGGTCTGGATGCGGTTGGCTCCGGACATCATGCGCTCAAGCACGAGTCCTGTGTCGACGCTCGTGATTGGCACGGTGCGCGTCGGATTCGTCTCAGCGCCGGCGAGGGTGTCGGCCAGCTCGTAGCGCGTATAATCCAGCGCAACCGCGGGAGTGAAGAACCAGCCGGGGCGACTGACCGGGATTTCGACTGACGGCGTCGCGTTGAATCGCCATCCGGTTACGCCCACGTCTCGATCGAAATTCACGAGTTCGCTATCGAGTCCCAGTTTCAGGAAGCTTACAGGCCAGTGCGCATTAACGACCATCTGCGGCAGGCGGCGGTAGGGTTCGTCAACTGGCAATATCGCATCGTCAATCGTTTGGTAATCCTGAGCCTGTGCGAAAAACGAAAGATGTTCGGAGTAGTAGTCGAAGCTGACATGGCGATCCAGGTGCGTGATACTCGAGACACTCAGGCTACCGCCCAGATCCTCGAAGTACTGACCGTCAGACACCTCCCTGAATTTGATGCGGTTGCGCCAGCTGTTGTTCCACAATGTGCGGTGGTTAAAACGCAGTTGATGACGCGAATCTTTGACGAGGCTGTCGTTAGACAAATAGTCGGCCGTCACGCTGCCTTGATTGCGTTCAGTCAGGTAGCGAAAGTTTGTTTCAAGCTGCAGTCCGCGGCTCGTTAATAACCGCGGTGTAATGGTCGCGTCGTAGTTTGGCGCCAGGTTCCAGTAATACGGGACACGGATCTCGTTGCCGCTGCGGCCGGAGCTGCCGATCTCAGGAGTCAATACGCCGGACTTGCGCGCGTCGCCGATCGGGAACGAGATGTGCGGCAGGTACAGGATGGGCACGTTCTTGAAGCGCAGCTTTATGTTTTTAGCGGTACCGACACCTTCCCGCGTGTCGAGCACAATGGACTTACCCTGTAGCAGCCAGTCTTCTGAACCCGGCGGGCAGGTTGTGTATTCGACGCCACCCAGTGACAAGGTGCCAATCTCATTGATTTCCAGGGCGTCGGCAGCCCCCCGCGCGCTGCTGTTCCCCAGCGAGAATTCCGCGCCTTCGAATCGAATGCGGCCCGTCCCATACCCGAATTCGGCCATTCGACTCAGGATCAGAGTGTCCGGGTCTTCGTAGCGCACGCCGCCCTCGAGAAACAGGGCGCTTTGTTCAGGGTCGTAGCGCGCGGCATCGGCGGCCGCAAGCTTGTCGTCACGGCGCAACAGGACACCGCCGGTCATACTGGCCTGCGGCTTGTCACCCAGCTGCATCTCAAATGAGCCGACCTCAAAGAGGATGGTCTCTGGATTTTCAGTAATGACCGTGCTGAAAGGCGATTCGGCCGATAACGGCTTGCCTATGGACGTCTGGCACGACAGATCTTCGTCAGCGTGCGCTTGTGTCACGGCCAACAGGGTGCAGGCAAGAATGATTGGTTTCGAGGACAAATCAGTGTTCGGATCAGCTCTGGGCCGAGACTTGTATTAACGGGATGTTATCAAGCATTTGGATTTGTTACCTTCCCATAGTTTACTAAGTCATTCAACGCGTTACGGAGATCTGACATCGAAAGCCCAAAAGCCCCGGCAGAGGCCCGCCTTAATGCATTAAAGGCATGGGCCAGCGGCATCGACGCCGTCGCCGGCAGCGAGCCTGTACTTGCATCTGGCGATGCGAGTTTTCGGCGTTATTTTCGATTGCAGTCGGGGCCAAATAGTTTCATCGCAATGGACGCGCCTCCCGAGCAGGAGGATTGCCTGCCGTTCCTGCGCGTGGCGGGCTACCTCGAAGCCATGCGACTGAACGCGCCGCGAATTATCGAAGCCAACCTCGATGACGGGTTCCTGTTGCTGAGCGATTTGGGCAGTCGCCAATACCTGGACGCGTTGCTCGAAGACACCGCCACTGCGCCGACGTTATATGCCGATGCAATCCGTGCATTGCTTGCAATGCAACGGCGTGGCGCTGCGTATCAGTCGCAGCTGCCACCCTACGACGATAAGCTCCTGCGCTTTGAGCTCTCGCTGTTTCATGACTGGCTGTGTGGAACACATCTCGATATCGAGTTCAACGAGAAGGCCGAAAAGGCCTGGCGGGGCTGCTGTGACCTGCTGGTTGCAAATGCACTCGATCAACCACAGGTGTTCGTGCATCGCGACTACCATTCGCGCAACCTGATGCTGACCACCACCGGCAACCCCGGGATACTCGATTTTCAGGACGCCGTTGAAGGTCCGCTGACTTACGACCTCGTGTCGCTGCTTAAGGACTGTTACGTGCAATGGCCTGCCGAGCAGGTATGGCAATGGGCGCTAGAGTTTTACAGTGGTCTTGACGCGGTAGTTCGCGATCGTATCGAAGAAGAACAATTTCGACGGTACTTTGAGCTCATGGGTGCGCAACGCCACCTGAAAGCAGCCGGAATATTCGCGAGACTGTGTCACCGTGATGGCAAGCCAGCCTACCTGGCAGATGTTCCGCGAACGCTGTCGTACATTGTCGAACTCGGTCCGCGTTACCCCGAACTGGAATTCGTTATCGAGCTGATCGAGTCGCGAGTGCTGCCCGGCATGGACGACACAAGATGAGAGCGATGATTCTCGCGGCTGGTCGCGGTGAACGCCTGCGGCCACTGACGGAAAAGATTCCGAAATCCCTGGTAGAAGTACGCGGCCAGAGTCTGCTCGAACGCCATTTGGACAACGTGCGAGCGGCAGGCATTCGATCCGTCGTCATCAACCTCGGGTGGCTGGGCGACCAGATTGTCGAGCGCATAGGATCGGGCGAGCGCTTCGGCCTCGAGGTTACTTATAGCCAGGAAGGCGACGATATACTCGAGACAGGCGGTGGCATACACAAAGCGCTGCCAGCCCTCGGGGCCGATCCCTTTCTTGTTGTGAACGCTGACATCTATACAGATATGCCAGTGCCGGCTTTCCAGTTGGATGACTCACACCTTGGACATCTCGTTATGGTGCCGACGCCGGATTACCGTGATCACGGCGATTTCGATATCGACGACGGACTGATTCGTAATGGCGACCCGGCGACCTACACGTTCAGCGGTGTCGCTATCTATCGGCCCGAGTTCTTTGACGGGTGTGAGGCGGGGCGCTTCCCGCTGGCGCCGATGTTGCGCGAGGCGGCGGATCGCAGGCAGTTGTCCGGTTCACTCTATGAGGGGCTTTGGGCTGACGTGGGTACCCCGGAACGCCTGGCAGCCCTGCAGTAACTCCGCAGCTTCAGTCGCCCGGCAAGCCGAGGTGCCGTAGAAAGTGCGGGAGCAACCTTTCTGATGTGGCTTCCAACTGCAGATCGATCCCTAGCCGGTGCAGATCGGTCATCTGGAGTTCGGCGTAGCCGCAGGGATTGATACGCGTGAATGGCTCGAGGTCGACGTCCACGTTCAGCGCCATGCCGTGAAAGCTTGAACCGCGCCGGATCCGAAGTCCGACGCTGGCCAGCTTGTCACCTTCCACGTACACGCCTGGCGCGTCCGCTCGTGCCGCCGCCGTGACATCGAATTCGGTCGCAAGGTCTACGACGCTTTGCTCCAGGGCGCTTACCAGTGTGCGCACACCAATATTGGCGCGTCGAATATCGATCAGCGGATAGACCATGAGCTGGCCGGGCCCGTGAAACGTAACCTGGCCGCCGCGATCGATTTGCACGACAGGAATATCGCCGGGCGCCAGCAGATGTTCCTTGCTTGCATTGAGCCCGAGCGTAAAGACAGGCGGGTGTTCGCAAAACCAGATTTCGTCCGGCGTCGACTCGTCACGTTCGTCCGTAAATTTCTGCATCTCGCGCCAAAGCGGCACGTAGTCCCGGCGGCCGAGATAGCTTGTCTTCACAGCGCCATAAGGACGTCTTCGTGGTCGGAAACGTCCTGGTAGATGTCATCAAGTTGTTGCTGGCTCGTCGCTGTGACCGTAATGGTGATCGATACAAAACGCTCATTGCGGCTAAGCGACTCTTTTATGGCGCTGTCGGCGACTGTGCCCGTATGTTTTTCAATCAGTGCTCGAGCCGTCGTACGAAATGCCGGTGTGTTATGCCCCATCATCTTGACGGGAAACTCGCAGGGAAACTCGATTGCAGATTCTTCAGTCATGCTTATTCGAACCAGAGGCTGATGCTGTCCTTGGTGCGTTGCCAGAACGAACCGGTCGGATTGTCATCGAGCGCCCGCAACGACGTACTCAGGAGCTGGTCTGCACCAAGACTGATTTTTAATTCGGCGACAGGCTGCCCGGCTGCAATCGGCGCTTCGACAATCGCAGGAATGTCGAGCGTGGACTCGAGTTTTTCATAGCTGCCTCGTGGCACTGTGATGTAGAGGTCTTCCAGTACGCCAAGTCCAGAGGTGATGTTCTCAGATTTCCAGACGCGCGCCGTCGTAATTTCTTCGCCAGCTTTGTACAGCAGCCGTGTTTCGAAAAACCTGAAACCATAGTTGATAAGGGCCTGACTACCATCCGTGCGAGCCTTGGTGCTCGAGGTTCCAAGTACGACAGAGATGACGCGCATGCCATCGCGCTTGGCCGAGGAAACGAGGCAGTAACCGGCATCGTCCGTATGGCCGGTCTTCATGCCATCGACTGACGGGTCGCGCCATAACAGCGAATTACGGTTGCTCTGTTTGATGTCGTTATACGTGAATTCCCTGGTCGAGTGCCGGGCGTAATAGTCGGGGAATTCCATGATCAGGGCGCGGGCCAGAGTGGCGAGATCTCGTGCGGTGGTCATATGGCCTTCGGCAGGCAGTCCCGTGGCGTTCACGAAGTGGCTTGAGAGCATGCCCAGTTGCTGGGCGTGCTGGTTCATCATCTCGGCGAATACGCCCTCGGTACCCGCGATGTGCTCGGCCAGCGCGACGCTGGCATCGTTGCCGGACTGCACGATCATCCCCATCAACAGATCTTCGATGTTCACCCGTGTGCCGACTTCGATGAACATGCGCGACCCAGGAGTTCGCCACGCGCGCTCAGACACCGTTACTTCGTCGTCGAGGAGAATCTGGCCCTGTCTAAGCGCCTTAAAGACCACATACGTCGTCATGATCTTGGTCAGGCTGGCCGGTGCAAGCGGCGCGTCGGGGTTCAGGGACGCAAGTTCGTGCCCGGTCGTGCCATCAATAAGCAGATAGCTCTTGGCGCCGATGATCGGCGGCGCCGGGGCAGGCATCGCTGACTGCGCGTAAGCCGCTGTTGCGAAAAGGAAAACGAGGGTGACAAGAGCGCAGGACAAACGTGTAGACATGTGGCCTCTGAAACAGGTGAATCGGTTTGGCCGGGTATTGTACGCGGCTAATCAGAAATTAGGTAAGGATCGGTGATCCCGATGCCCTCGAGCTCTTCAACCAGCACGTCGTACTGCACGACATCAGCTACGGGTCCGATTCGGACCCTGTAGAGCACGCGGTCTGCTGCACGGTCTTCGTGAATGAATGCGTCCTTGATACCGGCAAGCGACAAGGCACCGAGGCGTCGCTCCGCATTCGATCGATCGCCAAAGGCACCAACCTGGACATAGACCTGGTGCTCGGCGGCTCCTGTGGGAGCGGTTTGAGCAGGTTGGGGCGCGGTTTGAGCCGAGATCGGGCCTGAAGGCCCTCCTGCGGTACGCCTCACCGGCCTGTCGCCTGGCGGCTGGTCGAAATTGATCGCTGTCACTTCAACGAGACTTGTGCCGTCCTTAATCATGTCGAGCTTGATGGCAGCCGCATAGGAAAGATCGATGATGCGGTTGTTCACAAACGGTCCGCGATCGTTGACGCGGACAATAATGGACTTGTCGTTACGCAGGTTGCGCACACGCACGTACGTTGGCAGCGGCAGGGTCTTATGCGCCGCCGTCATCGCGTACATATCGTAGGGCTCGCGATTCGACGTCAGGTTGCCGTGAAACTTTTTGCCGTACCAGGAGGCAACGCCGCGTTCCTGGTAACCCGAGCTCGACGGCATAACCGTGTAGCGTTTGCCAAGAACCTCGTAGACCGGCCCATTGCCGTAGCGGCTGCGTGGCTCAGGGCGTGGCGTGACTTCGCCAGAGATATCAGGGATACGTGAGCTGCCCGACGGCGGTCCATCACCTTTGACCTTATTACCGCCGCAGGCGGAGAGCGCGAACAGGCCGACTGCAAGCAGCGGTAACCTAGCCCGCATCAGCAGCTACCTCGCGTGCGATTTCCTGGCCGAGCTGGTGCGCCGCAAGCGCGTACATCGCGCTGCGGTTGTATTTGGTGATCACAAAGAAGTTATGGAAGCCGACCCAATGTTCGGTGCCATCGTCACCCTCGTAAGTGAGGAGTTCGCCCTTGCTGTCCGCGCACAGGTCCGTCGCGAATACGACGCCTTGTTTGCTGAGTGATTCTACCGTCGTCGCGGCCTTGAGCTTGTTCTTTGGCTCTGGCACCGGCCCCTCCCAGCGATTGCTCAAGGTCGCCTGGCTCGCCACTTCCTCGCCTGATCGCCATTTATGCGCGACGAAATAGTTGGCTACGCTACCCGCTACATCAGCCCAGTTGTTCCAGATATCGCGCTTACCGTCGCCGGTCGCATCGACGGCGTAGGCGCGGAAACTCGATGGCATGAACTGTGGTCGTCCCATCGCGCCCGCGTAGGACCCGACCGGCACAGTCGCATCGATTTCCTCTTCGCGCGCAAGAATCAGGAATTGCACAAGTTCGTTGCGGAAAAATTTCGAGCGCGGCGGATAATCGAAGGCGAGGGTAGCCAGCGCATCGATAACGCGGTCCTTACCCGTGATGCGGCCATAGTAGGTCTCAACACCAATGATGCCGACGATCATTTCGACGGACACGCCGGATTCCTGCTGGATACGCTCGAGCATCTCGCGATTCTCCAGCCAGAAGGTCGTGCCGGCTGCGATGCGCTCCTTCGTTAAGAAGATCTTTCGATACTCGCCCCAGGTCAGTTTCTTCTCGGCGGGCGCGGAAATCTTCTCGATGATGGACCGCTTGATTTGAGCCTCGCCCAGGACCTGGGCCAGCGCGTCCCGGCTGAATTCGTGCTCGGCAACCATTTCGTCGATGAACGCCGCGACATCGGGACGTGTCACATCAACGAATGACTTGTCGGCGGCCTGTGAGCAGGAAACGGAAATGGCGAAGATCGCAGCGACTGCGAGTAAGCGGTTTTTCATCAGTGCGGCAATAATTTCCGGTGCGAGTGAATGGACATGAGAATACCGAAACCCGCCATCAGCGTCACCATCGATGTACCGCCGAAGGAAACGAGTGGTAACGGCACGCCGACGACGGGCACCAGTCCTGTGACCATGGCCGTGTTCACGAATACATAAACCATGAAAGTCAGACTGATGGAGCCAGCGAGCAGCCGCGAGTAGGTATCACGTGCCTGCACCGCGATGTAGAGGCCGCGTCCGACAACAAACAGATACAGCACCAGCAACGTCAGGACGCCCAGCAGGCCGAATTCCTCGCCGAGCACCGCGAAAATGAAGTCGGTATCGCGTTCCGGCAGGAATTCCAGCTGTGCCTGCGAACCGTTGGTCCAGCCCTTGCCAAACATGCCGCCAGAGCCGATCGCAATCTTCGACTGGATGATGTTGTAGCCTGCGCCGAGCGGGTCGCTGTCCGGATTGAGCAGTGTCAGGACACGTTGCTTCTGGTAATCCTGCATGAAATTCCAGAGCACCAGTGCGCCCGGCACAGCGGCGACCGTCAGGCCCAGCATCAGCCGGAACGACAACCCCGCCAGCACGATGACAATGACGCCGGAGGCCGCAATGAGCAGGGACGTACCGAGGTCAGGCTGCTTTGCAATGAGGAGTGTCGGCACCGCAATCATGACCGCGATGATGAAGAGCTGTCCCAGCCTGGGCGGAATCTGGCGGTCATGCAGGTACCACGCGGTCATCATCGGCACGCCGAGCTTCATGGCTTCGGAGGGCTGGAAACGAATGCCGAGATCGAGCCAGCGGCGTGCGCCCTGACCGACATCGCCCTTTGTCAGCACGAGCACCAGCAGAATTAGGCCGGCGGCATAGCCCCACGGCGTCCAGCGCCGCAGGAAGTCGGGTGGTAGTTGCGCAACGATTAACATGGCCACAAACGCGACCCCGATGCGCACTATCTGGTTAAGGAGCAGCCGATTGCTCTCGCCGACAGCGCTGTAAAGAACAAACAGCCCGAAGGTGCACACGAGCAGCAGAGCGCCAAACAGGGGGCCGTCTATATGCAGGCGCCGCAGGATGCCGGAAAAACTCGTCATCGGTGCCGCGTTGGGTGCGAACAGTCTTTGTGTATCGCTAAGACGCATCGTCACTGAACCCCAGGTACGCATCCATGATCGCTTTGGCTATCGGTGCTGCTACACCACTGCCGCTTTCGCCGTTCTCGACAATCAGTGCTACTGCAATACGCGGGTCATCGAGCGGCGCAAAGGAAATAAACAGGGCGTGGTCACGCTGCCGTTCCTCGAGCTCCGCGTCATCGTATTCCTCGTCCTGCGCGATTGACACGACCTGGGCGGTGCCACTCTTGCCCGCCATTTCATACGGTGCGCCGGTACCGACGGCACGTGCGGTGCCCCGTGGACCCTGCATCACGTCGTGCATCGCGCCAATTACGTTTTCCCAGTAGAAGTCGTTGCTGATTTCGACATCGCCAAGGTGTTCGGGCTGCACGATGCGGCGTTCCCCGGTCAGCGCATCTTCGACCGCGGCGACCATGTGTGGCCGATATCTTTTGCCACGGGTTGCGAGCGCGCCGGCTGCGGCAGCGAGTTGCAGCGGTGTTGCGAGCATATAGCCCTGTCCGATTGAGGCGATAACTGTCTCGCCGTGATACCAGCGCTGGTTGTCGCGGTCCCGAAAATTGTTTTTCTTCCACTCGCGCGATGGCACCAGGCCGGAACTCTCGCCGCCGACATCAACACCGGTTTTCGTGCCGAGTCCGAAGCGGTCGAGATAGTCATGCATGTTGTCGATGCCGATTTCGCCGCTGAGTTCATAAAAATACACATCGCAGGACTGCGCGATCGCATCGTGCAGATCGACGGGGCCGTGGCCCTCCGGCTTCCAGTCACGGTAGCGATGGTCGTCGTTAGGCAGCTGGAAGTAGCCGTGACAGATGGTCTTGCGTGTCAGGTTAGTGGCATTGGTCTCAAGCGCCGCCAACGCAAGAATGGGCTTGATCGTCGAGCCGGGCGGATAAGCCCCGCGTACGGCGCGATTGAACAGCGGCCGATCCGGATTGTCGCTCAGCGCACGGTACTGCGATGTCGACATGCCGACGGCAAACAGGTTTGGGTCGAATGCCGGGGCACTCACCAGCGCGAGGATCTCGCCGTTTCTCGGGTCCAGCGCCACCAGCGCTCCACGCCTGCCTTCAAGTGCCTTTGCAGCGATTCTCTGCAGTTCCAGATCGATGGTCAGGTAAACGTTGGCCCCCGGCGCGGGTGTTTGGTCGACCGGCAGCGAGTCGAGCAGTTCACTCGTGTCGCTCGGTACCTGGCGGCCGCGAGCATTGGCGATGAGATGTCGGTAACCCGCATCGCCATGCAGGTCGGATTCAAAGCTGCCTTCCACGCCGGTCTTGCCCGTGTGTGATGTTCCGGCGTAGCTCGCAGGGTCGAGCCGCTGCAGGTCTTCTGTACTCAATGCCCCGACGTAGCCAACCGCGTGGGCTACGAGTTCGCCATCCGGATAGTGCCGCACGAGGCGCGGTCGAAAATCGACGCCCGGGAAGCGCGGCCGCTGAATGGCAAAGTTCGCGATTTCCTCCTCCGTCAGTCGAAACTTGAGCGTGACTGGCTTGAAGCGGGGTCCGCTATGGCTTAGATCCTTGAAACGCTGGATGTCCTCGAACTCGATAAGATTGATCGCCGCGAGCCGCTGGAGCGTGTCGTCCAGATCGTCAACCTGCTCGGGAATCAGCTCCAGCTGGTAGGCCGGCAGGTTCTCCGCGATGACACGGCCTTTGCGATCGAATACGAGCCCTCGTATAGGTGGAACAGGTTCGATACGGACCCGGTTGCCCTGTGACTTTTCTGCAAACAGCTCATGATCGATGACCTGCAGATGCACCAGTCTCGCGACCACGGTACCCATCAGGAGCAGCGAGACGACAATCGCCAGGATAACGCGCGCGAGAAACAGGCGGCGCTCGGAATGGACATCCTTGATGGGTGACAGAAGAACGCTCATGTTGCCGGGACCACGTCTCTAGCTTCCCGACCGGGAACCGTAACGAACCCCCGAAAGGAACATGAAGAGGAACGGCCAGATCAGCGTGCCCGTTATGACCGGCGCCCAATACGTAATGGCCGGTGCGGAAACACCGGCGACCCCATTCACCCAGAACAGGATGAACTGGTAGAGAGCAAGCAGAGCAAAAATCGTGGCCGACAGCTGCGACAACGGGAATACGCGCATAAGCAGGTGGAAGCGCACGGTAGCGAACGCGATCACGCAGAGTGCCAGCGCATGCTGGCCAAGCAGCGTACCGTAGGAGACGTCGAGCACGATGCCAATGATCCACGCAGAGCCGACGCTCCAGGTACGCGGTAGATGCATTGCCCAGAAGATGACGACCAGCGCAAGCCAGTCGGGACGAAATGGCTCGACCGAGTCAGTCAGAGGCATCACCGTCAGCATCAAACCCACGATGAACGTGATGATGACGGGCAGTCTGCGAGAGCCGCGGTCCCTGCTCATTCGTCGGGTTCCTCGCTAACGGGCGGTGCTGACCAGATCAGCATGACCTCGCGCACCTGGTCGAGTGCTGCCGCCGGCGTCGCGGTCACATCCGCAAACGGCTCCTGCGGAATGCGTGTTACCGAATTGACCACGGCGACCGGATAACCGGCGGGGAATGCGCCGCCGAGACCGGAGGTGACCAGGAGGTCGCCGGCGCGGATGTCGGCATTGTTGGGCAGGAACGGCAGGTCCAGGCGGTCAATCTCGCCAGTGCCCACCGCAATCGTGCGCAGACCGTTGCGGTTTACCTCCACGGGCAGCGCATGGTCGGCGTCGCTGATCAGGACCGCCTGCGCCGTCATGATGCCGGTGCGGATGACCTGGCCGACCACACCATCAGCATCGACGATAGCCTGGCCGTCATACACGCCGTCGCGGCTGCCGATGTCGATGATGAGGTTGTGCTCATAGGGATTGGCGTCTACCGCCATGATCTCCGCGACACGCACTTCATCTCGGACGGCCGTGCGGGCTTCGAGCAACGTGCGCAGGCGGGCATTTTCCGCCTCCAGCGCCGTGAGGCGTTGCAAACGCGCATTGGTGAGCAAGCGCTCGGCACGCAGCCGCCCCACTTCAAGTTCCAGTTGATTGCGCGAGGTCGTGGACTCGCGGAGCCACTCCCAAAGGCGTACGGGCGCGTCGACCATCAGCTGTACGGGGTAGACAGCCGCACCGATGCCCTGGCGGATGCCATCGAGGTGCTTCTGTCGATGATCCAGGTACATCAGCACTATACTGATGATGATGAGTGCGAGAACCCGCAAACCCAGCGCCGGTATGCGCGCTGGATTGCTGTTATTTCCCCGGGACGCGACCATCGTTACGCGCGCCTAACGACGATTACTCCAGTCCGAATACGGCTGGACCGTGCTCGTCTATGAGCTCAATCACGCGTCCGCCACCGCGGGCGACGCAGGTCAGCGGGTCGTCGGCGATGACGACAGGTAATCCGGTTTCCTCCATCAGGAGCTTGTCGAGGTCGCGCAGCATGGCGCCACCGCCCGTCAGGACGATACCGCGCTCCGCAACGTCTGCGCCGAGCTCGGGAGGCGTCTGTTCGAGCGCTTCCTTGACCGCCCCGACGATGCCTTGCAGCGGTTCCTGCAGGGCTTCGAGGATTTCATTGGAGTTGAGCGTGAAGCTGCGTGGCACGCCCTCGGAGAGGTTGCGGCCTTTCACCGAGATCTCGAGGACTTCCTGGCCCGGGAATGCCGAGCCGATTTCATGCTTGATGCGTTCGGCTGTCGCTTCGCCAATCAGGATGCCGTAATTGCGGCGCACATAGTTGGTGATCGCTTCGTCGAAGCGGTCGCCGCCGATGCGTACCGATGCCGCATACACGATACCGTTCAGCGAGATCACCGCGACTTCGGAGGTGCCGCCGCCGATGTCGAGCACCATCGAGCCGCGCGCCTCGTGGACCGGCATGCCAGCGCCGATGGCCGCGGCCATCGGCTCGTCTATTAGGTGTACTTTGCGCGCGCCTGCGCCTTCCGCTGACTCGCGAATAGCGCGCCGTTCAACCTGGGTTGAGCCATAAGGCACGCAAATGAGAACGCGCGGGCTCGGGCGGAAGTACCGCGAAGAGTGGGCTTTGCGGATGAAATGCTGCAGCATTTTCTCGGTGACCGTGAAATCGGCGATAACGCCATCTTTCAGGGGCCGGATCGCCGTAATGTTGCCTGGCGTACGTCCCAGCATGTTCTTGGCTTCCATGCCGACCGCTTCGACGATGCGGCCGCCACGGCCAGAGTCCTCGCGGATAGCCACAACGGAGGGTTCGTCGAGCACAATGCCGTGCCCCCGGGAGTAAATCAGGGTGTTGGCGGTGCCAAGGTCGATGGACAGGTCATTCGAAAAATAACCCAGGATATTCTTGAACATGCGGGGCGGGATCCCAAAAACGAATTAACGGCGTAATCTAGCAATGCGCACGACATTCCACAAGGCGCCGTGTATTATTGCGTGCCCGCCGTGGCGGGTCCCGGTAACCCTGTTGAATTTAGCGGAAAAATACCGTGTCACTCGATAAAGACCAGGTCCAGCAAATTGCAACGCTGGCGCGACTCAAATTAAGCGAAGACGAGTATGCCGAGAGCGTCAAAAAGCTCTCCAGAATCGTCGATTTTGTCGATCAGCTGTCCCAGGCGGACACGAGCGGCGTTATTCCCATGGCGCACCCGCTCGACGTTGCCCAGAGGCTGCGTCCGGATGTGGTCACTGAGCCAAACGATCGTGATCATTACCAGGAGAACGCCGCGTCCGTGACGGATGGCCTGTATCTTGTGCCCAAGGTGATCGAGTAATGGCTTTGCACACGATGACGCTGGCTGAACTGACGGCCGGGCTCGAAAGCGGCGAATTCACATCTGTCGACGTTACCCGGTCATTGCTTGATCGCATTGCCACTTATGACGCAAAGCTCAATGCCCTGATCACGGTGACAGGAGATGCGGCGCTCGCAGCTGCTGCGAAGGCCGATGCCGATCGTGCTGCCGGGAATGTCGGGATGTTGAACGGCCTGCCCGTCATTCATAAAGACATTTTCTGCACGCGTGGCGTCAAAACCAGTTGTGGTTCGAAGATGCTCGACAATTTCATTTCGCCGTATGACGCGGCGATTGTTGAGCGTATGACGGCCGCAGGAGCTGTAGTCCTCGGCAAGGCCAACATGGACGAGTTCGCGATGGGCTCGTCGAACGAAACCAGTTTTTACGGACCTGTTCACAATCCCTGGGACCTCGATTGCTCACCGGGTGGTTCGTCGGGCGGTTCGGCCGCATCGGTGGCTGCACGTTTTGCACCCGCTGCTACAGCCACGGACACCGGCGGCTCTATCCGTCAGCCTGCTGCGCTGACCAATACCGTTGGTATCAAGCCGACCTATGGCAGGGTCTCGCGCTACGGCATGATCGCGTTCGCGTCCAGCCTCGATCAGGCTGGGACTATTACGCGCACCGCCGAAGACGCGGCGCGCGTGCTTGGCGTGATGGCAGGCTTCGATGAACGCGATTCGACATCGGTTGACGCCCCTGTCCCCGACTACCTCGGAGAAATCGGCGAGTCAATCAAAGGTCTGCGTGTTGGCATCGTGCGCCAGCACTTTGATGAAGGGCTGGATGCCGCTTGCGCCGTCAAGGTAAAAGAAGCAATCGCAGTGCTCGAGTCGCTTGGTGCCACCACGGTAGAAGTCGACCTGCCAAATATTGACCTCTCGGTTCCGACTTACTATGTCGTCGCGCCGGCTGAGTGTTCATCAAACCTGTCGCGCTTCGACGGTGTGCGCTTCGGCCACCGCGCCGAGAATGCAGAAGATCTTTTCGATCTCTACTGCCGCAGTCGTGGCGAGGGCTTTGGCGATGAAGTGAAACGCCGCATCATGACAGGTACCTACGCGCTGTCTGCCGGTTACTACGACGCGTACTACCTCAAGGCACAGCAGGTCAGACAACTGATTGCGGACGACTTCAGGAAAGCGTTCGCCGATGTAGATGTGATCGCGGGCCCAACGACGCCGACGCCCGCATTCAAGCTGGGCGACAAGGTCGATGATCCGATCACGATGTACCTCAACGATATCTACACGATTGGCGCCAACCTCGCGGGCCTGCCCGCGATCTCGGTGCCCTGCGGATTCGTTGACGAACTGCCGATTGGCCTGCATCTCGTCGGTACGCACTTTGCCGAGAGTACGCTGCTCCGCTGCGCGCACCAGTACCAGCAACAGACCGACTGGCACACGGCCTGCCCGGAGGCATTCGCATGAGCTGGGAGGTGGTGATCGGTCTTGAGATTCATACGCAGCTCGCGACAAAGTCCAAGATTTTTTCTGGTGCATCTACGGCCTACGGAGCCGAGCCCAACACGCAGGCGTGTCTCGTCGACCTGGGTTACCCGGGTGTATTGCCGGTCCTGAACAAAGAGGTCGTGCATATGGCGGCCATGTTCGGGCTTGCAGTCAATGCCACCGTTGCGCCGCGGTCGGTCTTCGCACGCAAGAACTACTTCTACCCGGATCTGCCGAAGGGCTACCAGATTAGCCAGTATGAACTGCCGATCGTGGAGCACGGCGAGTTGTTCATCACCGATGCCGAAGGCAACGACAAACGCATTGGCATCACGCGGGCGCACCTGGAGGAAGATGCGGGCAAGTCGATCCACGAGGGCCTCGACAAGTCATCGGGCATCGATCTGAACCGTGCGGGTACTCCGCTGCTCGAGATTGTGTCGGAACCTGATATCCGTTCAGCGAAGGAAGCCGTTGCGTACATGCGCAAGATTCACACGATCGTGCGCTACCTCGGTATTTCCGACGGCAATATGCAGGAAGGCTCGTTCCGCTGCGACGCTAACGTATCGGTGCGCCCGAAAGGTCAGGAAGCATTCGGTACGCGTGCGGAGATCAAGAACCTGAACTCGTTCCGTTTCGTCGAGAAAGCCATCAACTTCGAGGTCGAGCGCCAGATCGAATTGATCGAGGACGGCGGCGAGGTTGTTCAGGAAACACGGCTTTACGACTCCGACCAAGATGAAACGCGCTCGATGCGTTCGAAAGAGGAAGCTAACGATTATCGCTACTTCCCGGATCCCGATTTGCTGCCGGTAGAGATTGCTGCCGACTTCATCGAGTCGGTGCGCGCAGAATTACCCGAGCTTCCCGATGCGAAGCAACAGCGTTTCGTCGAGGAGTACGAGGTTAAGAAAGACGATGCGGCAATCCTGACGATTTCGCGCCCGGTTGCCAACTACTTCGAAGAGGCGGCAGCGGCGACGGATGCGAGCGCACAGCTCGTGGCTAACTGGGTTGTCGGCGAGCTCTCCGGTGCGCTGAACAAGGACGGGCTCGAGATTGGCGACAGCAAAGTAACGGCGGCCGAGCTCGCCGGGCTGCTGACGCGCATTCACGACAATACGATTTCAGGCAAGATCGCGAAGCAGGTGTTCGAGGCCATGTGGGCAGGCGACGGGTCGGCTGACGAGGTTATCGAAGCCAGGGGGCTCAAGCAGATTACGGACAGTTCTGCGATCGAAGCGGTCGTCGACAAAGTCATCGAAGCGAACCCTGGTCAGGTAGCCGAGTACAGGGCGGGCAAGGACAAGCTGATCGGGTTCTTTGTTGGCCAGGTGATGAAAGAGACCAAAGGCCAGGCGAACCCGGGACAGGTAAACCAGATCCTGAAAGCCAAGCTCTCGGGCTGACATGTCCGCGGATAGCGTAACGCCATTCGGGTTCGAGGCGCTTCCCGTGAGGGGGGCACTCATTCATCTGTCACGTACCTGGCGGCGCATGCTGCGCGACCATGACTATGACGCCCTGGTCACGGAAACGCTGGGCCACGCGGCCGCGGCCACCGGCCTTATCGCCCAAAGCCTCAAGTTTGACGGCACCATCACGTTGCAGATCCAGAGCACGGGCACGCTGCAAATGCTCGTGATGCAATGCACCAGTGAGCTGGATGTGCGCGGCATGGCCGCGGTGGAAGAGGGCACTGCGGCAACGAGCTTTGCCGAACTGACATCGAAAGCGCACTGTGCGGTAACCGTTGATGCGGGCGATCGACCTTACCAGGGCATTGTGGAAATCGACGACAGATCGCTGGCTGCAAGTCTTGAGCATTATTTTGCACGTTCTGTCCAGGTGCCCAGTCATGTGGCGTTGTTGGCTAACGAAGAATTCGCCGCAGGAATTTTGCTGCAGCAGGTTCCGGGTGCGCCAATCGACGCAGACGACTGGAATCGCCTGCATTTCCTGATAGAAACGTTGTCGCCGAAAGATTTTACCGGTGACACGAGTCTGCACCTTATAGGCAAGCTTTTTGCTGAAGACGATGTGCGCGTCTACGAGCCGCGCCCGGTGAATTTCCGCTGCCGCTGCTCGGCGCGCAAAGTGGAAGACGTTCTCAAGATGATCGGCGAGGAAGAGGCGCGCCAGACCCTTGAGGAAATGGGTGATATTGAAGTGATCTGCGAATACTGCGGACGCCATCGCCATTTCGATGCGGTAGATGTCGAGCGGCTGTTTGCGGATAATGTGGTATTCGGTCCCGACTCGGTGCAATAAGCAGTGACAGATGTTCTTCGCAAGCTGCAGGACGTAATGGGATCGGACCTTGTGGTTGCTGCGGAGTCCCTGCGCGACCGCGCTACATCCTATTGGGACGCATCGCCAACGGAGGCCAAATGCCTGGTTCGTCCGGAGACGACCGAGCAACTCAGCCGGGTTATGCGAATCTGCCATGAGCATCGACAAAGCGTCGTTGTCCAGGGCGGTCTTACAGGTATCGTGCAGGGAGCGGCGTCTACTGCAGCCGACGTCATTGTGTCGCTTGAACGCATGGACGCCATCGAATCTGTCGACGCGGCGGACGGTGTGGCGATCGTCCAGGCCGGCGTCATTCTGCAAACATTGCAGGAACATGTGGCAGACAAAGGCTTTCTGTTTCCCGTCGATTTTGGCGCGCGAGGCAGTTGCACCATCGGCGGTGCGGTTGCGACCAATGCAGGCGGTATCAACGTCCTGCGCTACGGGATGATGCGCAGCGTCGTGCTCGGGCTGGAGGCGGTGCTTGCCGACGGCACCGTCATTTCTTCGATGAACCAGATGCTGAAGAACAACACCGGCTACGACCTCAAGCAGTTGTTTATCGGCAGCGAAGGCACGCTCGGCGTGATCACGCGCGTTGTCGTACGGCTTTATCCGCAGACCAGCAGTCGCGACACGGCGATGTTCGCCTGCGCGTCCTTCGATGCCGTTGCGCGGCAACTCAGCGTTTTGAAGACAAATCTTGCCGGCACGTTAAGCGCCTTCGAGGTCATGTGGAATTCCTACATCACTGCGGTAACCGGTGATGGCGGCCATGTGTCACCGCTCGATCGCAGCTATCCGTATTACGTGATTGCCGAGGCCGAGGGTGCCGATCCCGAGGCAGATGCCGAACGCTTCCAGCGCCTGCTTGAAGCCGGGATGGAATGTGGCGATATCGTCGACGCCGTTCTGCCGAAGTCCGAAGGCGAGCGTCGCGCACTCTGGAGCATCCGCGAGGAGTTTGAGATGGCACTGCCGGCGTACCTGTACGATGTCAGTCTGCCCATCAGGCATATGGAGGCCTACGTGACCCGGTTGCAGGAGCGGCTGTTGGCCTGGCGAGAGGATGCGGTATTCGAAGTCTTCGGACATATCGCTGACGGCAATCTGCACATCTTCGTAAAACCCTTCGCGGACAACGCGCATCATGATGCCGTCGATGCGATTGTCTACGGTTGCCTCGAGGGCCTGGACGGGTCGATCTCCGCGGAGCACGGCATCGGTATCGACAAGAAATCATGGCTGGGCTTGAGTCGTGATGACGATGAACTGGAGCTGATGCGGGGTCTCAAGCGCCTCTTGGACCCTGCTAAGCTGTTGAATCCCGGGAAAATCATTGATTGATTGCTGATCCCCGCCAGTGTTGGTGTATACTGTTCGGTCTTAAATATAAAAAAATACTTATATATTTATATGAAGGCTTCGACAGACAAACTGCTGAATCAGCTCAAGGCCCTGGCCGATCCCATACGGGTTCGTCTCATTGCCCTGTGCGGCATCGCCGAGTGCAGCGTGTCGGAGCTGACCCATGTGACCGGTCTGAGTCAGCCGCGTGTGTCCCAGCATCTCAAGCAACTGATCGACGAGGACCTGCTGGAGCGTTTTCGCGACGGGCACTACGTTTTCTACCGGGTGCCGTCCAACGGCGACCAGGCGGTGGCCCGTCGACGTCTGCTGGCGCTGCTGCCGGATGACGAACCCGAGTTTGCACGCGACGTTGAGAAACTCAGGAAGCTGCGCGCGGACGATGAGCCTGCGCCGCTATTGCAGACTCGCGATGAACGCATGCTGCACAAAGCGCTCGTTGATCTGACGGTCGCGGCCCCGCTGGGCGATCTGTTGGACGTCGGCTGCGGGCAGGGCCGCATTCTCAAGTTGCTGGCAACACGAGCACATCGCGTCGTCGGGGTTGATATCGACTCTGACGCGCGGCGGCTGGCTCGGGCTGAGCTGCTGCTCGCCGGTTCGCCAAACTGTTCACTCCGCCACGGCAATATGTACTCGTTGCCGTTCGAAAACGAAGAGTTCGACACGATCATTCTCGATGGCGTGCTTGGCGAAGCCGATCGCCCGACCGATGTCATCACCGAAGCGCTGCGCCTTTTAAAGGCTGGCGGGCGTGTACTGCTGCTGTCTGCTATCGGCGAGCGCACAGCAGAACAAATTAAATCCGACTTCGCCGACTGGGCTGCGCAAACGGGACTACGCCTCGCGCGGCCACGGTCGATTCCAGACAAGAATCCGGGCTGGTTGCTCGGAGTGGCTACCGCATGAATATCAAATTTGAAAACAGACCGGCTGTGTCATTCGAGTTTTTTCCGCCCAACACGGAAAAGATGGAGGCGACGATGTGGCAATCGATCGATCGCCTGGCTGAGCTTGAACCGAGCTTCGTTTCGGTGACCTATGGTGCCGACGGTTCGACACGCGAGCGCACTCATAACGCCGTCGCCAGAATCATGAAAGACACGCATCTTCGCGCCGCGCCGCACCTGACCTGTATCGGTGCCAGTCGCGGTGAGATTGACGATATTGCACGCGAGTACTGGGATATGGGTGTTCGGCACCTTGTCGCTCTGCGCGGCGATGCACCAAAGGACGTCGAGCGGTACGAGCCGCATCCCGATGGTTACGCCTACGCGTCGGATCTCGTCGAAGGCCTGAAGAAAGTAGGTGACTTCGAGATTTCTGTTGCTGCGTATCCCGAGGTACACCCCGAGGCGCCGGATGCCGACTTCGACCTGGAGAACCTCAAGCGGAAGCTCGATGCTGGTGCGACGCGCGCCATCACGCAGTTCTTCTTCGACACCGATGTGTTCCTGAATTTCCGTGACCGTTGTGCGGCAGCCGGCATCGATACGCCGATTGTGCCCGGCATTCTGCCGATAACCCGATTTCCACAGCTCGAAAAATTTGC
>JAHEGH010000090.1 GCA_024639825.1 Gammaproteobacteria bacterium | reverse complement strand
CGCACGCGGCCGAGATCCTGCGCGCCGCTGCTGCGACCGCTGGCCTCAAGGACGGATTTGTCCAGGTGCGGGAGCTCGGCGATTTCTCTGTTACCTATCGCGTTGCCGGACTCCTGGAGGATGTCACCAGCCTGATCTCTGCGCGTTCAAAGCTTCGCGTAGCCATGCTCGATGCGCTGCACACTGCGAAAATCGAAGTTGTCTCCCCGAATTTCATGAATACCCGGGTGGTCGGCGAAGACCACAGGTTCATTCCGAAACCGTCCACGAAGAAAGCGGCGAAGGTCGAGCTGGAGTCGGAACTGATCGCGTTCGACAAGGCCGAAGAGGCGGCAACCGTTGAGAAGATTCGCATCGCCATAGAGCAGACGAATGCCGAGCTCGAGGCACTCGACGAAGCTGCCGGCGAGGTCGATCCTGCCGAGCGCACGGCGCTCGAGGAGAAAAAGCTGCGCCTCATCGAGCAGCTGAAGGCCGGGGAAGGAGAGATCAGGGCAAAGGAAATAGCCGAAAAAAGCGGCGGCGACACGCAGGGCTGACCATCGGAGATTGTCATCGATAATTCTAAGCAAACAAATGCTGGTACCGCGATGCCCTACGAGGCACCTGCCTGGGCTCGCACGATGCGCCGTATCACCGACCACATGGTTTGCGATTTCCTGGGTGGGCCGCGGCCATGGAAGTTCGCCTGGGTAATCAACTTCCAGAAAGCCGGGACGTTCGTCTTTCTTCTCGCGCTGATGGCCTGGTACGGCAACACGTCAGCCACCGCATGGGTCTACACGGCCATGCAGGGCAGTTACGGCCTGGTCTGGATTCTGAAAGACAGCGCATTTCCCGACCCGAGCTGGCAGCGACGCATCACCATTGCCGGTGGACTCAACGCATTTATTGGTGTGCTGGGCTGGTACTGGGTATTTGGCTGGTTATTGATATCCGGGACATCGCAACCGGACTATCCGCTGCCCGATTTTGCCTGGTATTGCCTGTGCATCAGCCTTTGCATCGTGGGCTGCGCCATCATGATTGCGGCGGACGCACAGAAGTTTTTCACCCTGCGCGTGCAGCGAGGACTCATCACCGACGGCATGCATCGTTATGTGCGTCACCCCAACTACCTCGGTGAAATCATGATCTACGGAAGCTTTGCCATGATGGTCTGGCACTGGCTGCCCGTCATAGTGCTTGCGTGGGTCTGGCTGGGACTGTTCGCCGTTAACATGACCATGAAAGAGGCCAGTATGTCGCGTCACCCTGAATGGGCGGCGTACAGGAAACGCACCTGGTGGCTGATACCGTTTGTAATTTAGGGTCGAATCATCGAGCAACAATCTACTGCCGCTCGTTCAACCCGTAGATACCCCGTAACGCCTGCGACTGGAAGACCAGTGCCGAACAGGCCGTCACTGCCGCGACGGAACCCAGAATAATCAGCATCCGACCATAAGGTTCACCGAGCGCGATTCGTATCTGCACCAACCCATAGAGCGTGTGGAGCCACTCGAGCGCACCGAGGACGAGTACGACCTGCATCAGCCTGGCCGCCCACGGCTGGCGAACAAAAAGCAGGCCCGTCAGTACCACCGTTCCCACCACAAAGATCGTGTCACCGTAACGCATGAAGTGTGCGCCAAGAACGACAAGACTGAGTACAACCGGAACGTAGAGTGCGGCTTTGATCATCAGGCGCGTTGCTTATGAATCCAGCGTAACTGCAGGCTGACTCCGACCAGGAAAAGGAACAGCAAGGCCGCGTAACACAGCTTCAGAACGGGGTCTTCGATGGAGGTAAGGACAGGATCCCCAACCGGCAGGCGCATCAGGCTGTCGGTCACGGCAGGTATGCTGTGGAACAGCAGCGTGGCCGAGTAACTAACCGCCCGCACGTAGCGAGACAGTTTCCCAAAAAACTTTGTTGTTGACGCAACCGTGCCAACTGCTAACGCCGCAAGCGTCATCACTGCAAGGCCATGAGCGGGACCAAACGCGCCGTGCTGAAAGATGGCAAGGGCGGTGCCCGCTGTAATCAAGGTCGTCACCAGATAGATCTGTCCCGACCGGGTCTGCGGTTTGATCTCCCTGTACCTGACCAGGGCAACGACGCCACTGATCAGGGCGATGATACCCATCGCGGTATGAAACCAGCCTAGCGGGATAATTTCGGGCATGCAGGATCTCTCAACTCCGGTGTTGGAGCGATCCTATCACGATGGCTGCGGTTCCAATTCAGCCGACGATATCGAAATCGTCGAATCGATGCCGCGCAGCAAACGTCCGAGCAGGTCTGCGCCCGTGATGACCTGCTTCTGCTCGGGCGTCCAGAGCAACACGATGTCGTGGTCGATAGCGGTATCGTCTTCCGCTTCGATGCCTTCCTTTAGCGCGAGAATAATATGGCCAAGTGGTCTTTTCGGATCCTTGATAACGATCGGTCGGTGACAGTGCGCGTAGCCGTCGACCGGCGCATCGTCATACATGATGGCCCGCAGATACGAATCTGCGTCGAGCAAGAGCCGCGGTTCGCCGGATTCGTCGGTCAGGATAGCCCACTTGCGGCCGGACGCATTTACCTTGCGCGCGAAATCGTCTGTCGTACTACTGGTCTCAGGTATTACCGGGAGATCAACTCTTGTCGGCAGCGCGATGAGGCTTAACGGATCAATCGTCTCGCCCTCGTCTGCAATCGGCACGTCATCTATGTCCAGGAAGTTCAGTGCGCCGCGACCTTCGATGAAGTCGATTTCCGCATGCTCCGAATCGATGTGCTGTTCGATGACACCCTTCAGCTGTCGTTCCTTGAGAAACTCCACCGCCTCCTTGCCGAGCAGTTTGTCCAGCATCAGGGCGCTCGGTTTTGCCACCGGGTACAAAACAAACTGGTAGAAACGCATGACGGGGCTAAGGAGCGACGCCATTCGCATGGCGTGCCTGGAGAAGTACGCCTGCGGAATAATCTCTCCGAGGAATGTAATCACGATGGTGGAAAACAGAAACGCGAAAATGCCAAGCATGACCGAGTTGGACAACAGGGTCAGGAGCACGTTGATGCCGACGTTGCCCCACAGAATTGTCGTAAGCAGGAAGTTGGAGTCTCGCCTGAGCTCCAGGATCGTGGCCGCTCTCTCACTGCCGGTGCTGGCCTCGGCCTCCAGCCGCAGACGGCTCAGGCTGAAAAACGCGAGATTCAGACCGGAAAACATTGCGGAATGGCAAATGCAGATCAGGATGCCGAACCAAATGAGGTTATCCATGAAACCTTCCAATTATATTGTGGAGCCGAACTGTACGCCTAAAACGAACAGCGAAGACAGTAGTTTCGGCATCAAAAAGGTACCGCAGGGCCAACGGTACGGTAGGTGGCGTAGCCCAGGTAGGCCAACACGAACATTAGGCCTACCGGCCTGCCGAGCTTGGCTTTGCCTAACAGGAAGATAGGAATAAGCAGGATCGCAAAAGTCCAGGATACCGCCAGGTCGGTGATGCCGCCGTTGGGGACTGGAATCCTCGCGATCAGGCCGCTTGTGGGTAATGCGACGAGTGAATTAAACAGGTTCGAGCCGATAACATTGCCGATCGCCAGGTCTGACTCCCCGCGCAGCGCGGCGATTATCGACGTAACCAGTTCCGGAAGGCTCGTACCGATAGCGACTACGAACAGCCCGACCGTCGCAGCGGGTATGCCTAGCTGCGCAGACATCGCAACGGCGCTCCTGACGGTGAGCCCCCCTCCGAAATACAGCAATGCGCAACCGCCGAGGATGAACACCCATTGCCAGTTACTCGTAGCTGGAGTCATGGTGCCGGGATGATCACTGACTTCCATCAACAATCGCTCTGTTTCGTCAGTGTGCAACAGGTCGAGCACCAGGCTGTAAACAAAGACGCTAAACAGCAACAACAGAATTATCGAATCGCTGCGACCGATGATTCTGCTCTGTCCTTCAAGAAGATTATCGAGGCCCATTACCGCGATTATGGTCGTTACCAGAATCAGCAGTGGCAGTTCGCGGCGCACCAGGGATCCTTGGAGCGTGAGCGGCGAAATCAGGGCCGCGACGCCCAGGACCAGCGCCAGATTCGCGATGTTTGAACCCACCACATTGCCGAATGCCAGCGCTGTTTCATTGTTCAACGCGCTGACGGCATTCACCACCAGTTCCGGCATGCTGGTACCGAAGCCGACAACCACAAGTCCGACCATCATGGGTGAAACGCCAAGGCTGTCCGCGGCTTGCGATGCGCCCCGCACCAGGAGCACACCCCCGGTGATGAGGAGCAACATGCCTCCGGCGATACCAATAAACTCGGACAAGATCGAATACCTGCTTGACTAGGATTCCGGCTGTTCGGCGTTAGCTACGATACTGGCCCCCTCGGCCAGCGCGTGCAAGGCTACATTATCGACGGCAGTACCATGCTGGCCAGACCTAACAACAGGAAAAAGCCACACATGTCGGTGACCGTAGTCAGCAACGGTCCGGATGCAACTGCCGGGTCCAGTTTGAAGCGCTTCAGAACCAGCGGCACGGTACCGCCGATCGAAACAGCAATGACGGTATTGACGGCCAGGGCCGAGCCAACGACAAGGCCGAGTATCGCATTCCCTTTCCACAACCAGGCGGCAAAACCGAGCAGCGCACCCAACGCGATGCCATTGATCAGGCCGACGATCACTTCCTTGCGCCAGACTCGCAAGACATCGCGCGGCAGTGCAGCGCCGAGTGTCAACTCGCGCATGCTCACGGCAACCGCCTGGTTGCCGGAGCAGCCGCTCATGTCCGAGACGATGGGAAGGAACACGGCGAGGGCGATAACTGCGGTCAACGTATCTTCATAGAACGCGATAACACTCGCGGCGACGATGTTCAGGACAATATTGATACTCAGCCACGACAACCGGCGCCATGACCTGGTCAAAACCGGCATGCTTCGCAATTCGTCGCCGCCGATGATACCGGCCGCTTTCAAGCTGTCTGATTCCGCCCGATCGGCGAGAGCCTGGAGCAGGGAACGTCGACGCACGAGCCCGAGCATGATGCCGCGATGATCAACCACGGGTACCGCTGCAATATCATGCTCGTCGAAAAAGTTTTCCATGTCTTCAAGCGTGGCATCCGGTGGAATCGTCAATGGCGTCTTTACGAGTTCACCGATTTTGCGCTCCGGGTCGGCGAAGACCAGGTCACGAATACGAATGATGCCCACCAGCTTGCGTTTCGATACGACCACGTAGACGTAGTGAACGGTCAGGAGGTGATAGTCGATGTCGTCGCGCGTCAGGTCCTCGATTACGCTGCGAACCGACATCGCCCTGGGATACGATGCAAACTCTGTCATCATCAGGCCGCCAGCCTGATCCGGCGGGTAGTTGATCAGCTCGCGAATCTCATCCGCGTCTTCGACATCAAGCTCGGCGATGATTGCTTCAGCAGTCTCGCTACCCAGCTCGGCGAGAACGTCGACGCGGTGATCACTTGCCAGTTCTTCTACGATGGGGGCCGCGTCCTGAGCACGCATTTCTTCGATCAGGTCGGCCGCGTGCGCGTCTGAGACGATCTCGAGAAGCGATGCGGATCGCTCGGGCGGCAACATGGCGAGAAGCGCCCTTTGATCATCCGGAGTCAGCAGATAAACCGCGTGCAGCAGTTCATCGGGCTCCATTGAATCGAGCAGTATTTCGACTTCTTCGGGACCCGCATCACGGCGCATCAGCTCCGTAATGTGGTCCCAGGGTTTGACTACAGCAGATGACATATTGATCGTTCCAGGTGCGCCTCAGGAACGACCATCATACGACGGCTCGGATTAAAGATAGTACTGTGCGAAAAATATTATCAGGAGCTCTATTTTTCGAGCTCTTCGCGAATCAGGTTCGCCAGTTGCTGCGCCCCGAAGCTCGGCAGCGGCCGACCGTTCACATAATAGTCCGGCGTCTTGCTGACCTGCAGGAAGATTGCGTCTTTCTTGTCCTGCTCGATACGCAGCATGACCTCCATTGAGTTCATGTCTTCCATGAGCTGATCCGCATCCAGACCTACACTTGCGATCGCGGGCATGATTTTGTCGGGAAGGACAGTGTGGTGCTGTGTCCACTGACTTTGCGATGCGAGCAACGCTTCCAGGGTCTCCCAGTACTTGTCCTGTTTGCGGCTGGCCTCCAGCACCTTAACCGCATGCTCGGAGCCGGTATGGAATGCAACATGACGAACCGAGAGGCGGATTTCGCCGGGGACCTCAGCCATCCATTTCTTGACCATGGGAAAAAACATCGCGCAGGTTTCGCACGCGGGATCGAGAAACTCGACGATGTGCACCTTGGCATCCGCGTCGCCAAGCGTTGGCGAGTGTTCGCTCGCAAGGGCCGCCTCGCGCGCAGTCGCTTCACTTTGCGAGGATTGCGGCTCGTCCGATTTATCCTGGTAGGTCGCAGCCACTACCGCGATCACTAATACCGCGACGGCGGCAGCGATAAGACTGTTACGTAAATTCTTGCTCATGACGGCTGCGTTCCTTCGTTCGAGAATGACAGTTTGCTGGTCAATCGCCAATTCTGTCAGATATCGAGCCGTCTTTACATGGAGCCATTGATATTGAGGAACAATCCCTGGTTGTCGAAGCTAAGATCCGTCAGGTCGTCGGAGAAGTCCGTAAAGTTGTAGCCCAGACCAATCTTGAGGTGATCGCCAAGGTAGTAGGACACCGCTGCGAGCGCACCGGTACGGCGCTCGCCCAGATCCGGCATATCGAGCATGCGCGTTTCCAGCAGAACCTCCCAGTTCTCGCGGAAACGATAGTCGCCACGCAGGACGAAGAGATTCGCATTGTTCTCAAAGTACACCGGGTTCTCGCGATCGAGGCTGACCTGCCCAAGTCGATAGGCGTACTTCGCACCCAGGGTCAGCGCCTGCGTCACATCGTAAGTGACATCAACGGCCGCGATGTGACTCTTCTGGATAAATTCCGATGCCAAATTCTGGCCACCGACCTGGCCGGTTGTCGGTACGTTGTAGAAGTACGTGTATTTCACCATCGTATTCAGACGATCGTGAGTGACGGGGCGGAGCGCATAGCCGAGTACAGCCTCTGTAAATCCACCGTTGAAGAATGCGCCCATCGAACTCTCGCTTTCCGAGTGATTCAACTTGCCGAACAGGCGCGATGACGGGCTCAGCTGGAAACGGAGGTTGTTGCGGAATAACCATGTCTCGAGTTCGTTACGCGTCAGGTCGGACTGCTCGACATCGTCGTTGCGATACTCGACACCGCTCGAGAATTGCCAGCCTTCATTATGGAGCGAAACCTGCACACCGGTCGCAAGGCGATCTGTCTCAGCACCCGTGCGGGTATCCTGCAGCGTGCCAATATCGGTGTTGAAGCCGAGCGTCCATTTCTCATTGGGCGCAAAGTTAATGCCGGCCGAATGCGTCAACCCGGCCGAGTTATCGCCGTGCTGGTAGCGCTCCTCGAGGAACACGCTGGCGCTATCGGCCAACCGTGTCTTGAGGCCTGCGACGAGATTGCCTTCGCTGCCCTGTGCATTGCGCCAGCCGAGGTCGGTGCGCTCGTTCTCGAGCGTATATCCGAGGTACATGCTGGTGCGATCGGAGTACAGGTAGTTGGAGCCAAGCCGGCCACCGGTACCCAGGTCGCCATTCGATATTTCAGCATCCACCTGGAGTTTTTCGCTAAGCTGGTAGGTACCACCGACGCCGGCACGTGCATTCTCGGGTCGTGTGCCTGTCGCCGATAACGTGTCCTGCACGAAGCCGTAAACATTCCAGTCCGCCTTCGAGTCGTAGCCAACCTGGAGCACCGCATCGGCGCGCTCACCTTCGTTCTGTGTCAACGGCACGAGCACTGAGTTGTCGGTACGTTCATCCTTGCGGTAGCCAACATTGATATCCCAGCTCTCGCTAACCTGGTAACCGACGTTGTACTCCTGGGCCTGGGTTTCAATACCCATATCCAGTGTGCGAGTGTCGACCTTGGCACCAAACGAGAAGCTGTCTCCAACCGGTATGCTGAGCGTACCGCCGTAGTTCTTCGTGTCCGTGAGCGCGGTAAGGCCCGGTCCGGAATAGCCGGCATCGACTTCCTGGACGTACATGGTCAGCCGCGTATCGAACACGCCGATGAAATCACGCAGGCGGAAACTCAGGTCCGCCCGACTCGCCTCTGCCTCGGCATTGACGAATGCAGATCCATCCAGGGAGTTGAACTGGAAACCACCATCATTGGAACGCACCGGCAGCGACACGAGGCCTTCGCTGCGTGCCTGCTGCAGCTTGATCCAGCTGTCCGGCGCCAGCTTCACCGTTGCATCGACCGCATGCATGCTGCTGTCGGTGCCGTATTGTTCGTTAACGTTGGATGTTACTCCGAGTCTCACGACATCCGCGATCCAGTAGTGCGCCTGGCCGCCTACCGACATGGCCTCGATGTCATCAAAGCCCGGCGTAAACTCGTAATGCGCGACAAGATACGCTTCGTCGCCCGACAAACCACCGCTGCGGACGAGCAGATTGTCATCGGACGTCGAGGCCAGCGGTTCTGTCAGGAGAATACGGCCCTGCAGGTAATCGAGGTCATAGTCGATACCCGGTGTCAGGTTGACGACGCCGGTCACGATGCCTGATGCCTTATCACGCACCTCTATCCGCAGTCGTTCGGAGCCCGCAAGGAGATCCTGGTGCTGCAGGAAGTACAGGGATCCGCCTGTCCCACGAAATTCCTCGCGACTCGATACTGTTCCCGGTTCCGCGGCGAAGGCATCAACGGCAAAGCGTTTGTCGCCGAACGCCGTAGCGGCATCGGCTTCGTAGTGGAGATTGGCGCCGTATAGCCCGCGATCAACGCGCGCGAGTTCATTGTTCATGTAGGCAATCTTGAAGTTGCCCCACTGTCCGTAATTCTCGTCCTGGCTCAGGCGCACGAAGAACTTGCCCATTGTCGGAGCCAGCTCCTGGACTGTGCTGTCGTCACCGAAGGTCGGATAGTAGTAATCACTGTCGATACGACGGAACAGTGAGTCGGGCGACTTGTTCAGGAAGTTGCTGAAGATGTCGTCGAGCGGACCCTCGCGCGTATCGGCGCTGGCCGTCAGCCGCCAGTGGTCACCGAACTTGCCGTTGACGAAGAACGCGAGGCGGCCATCCACGGTCGAATCGTAGTCGTACGGAGCGTTTTCGCCCTGCAG
>JAHEGH010000006.1:70093-86518 GCA_024639825.1 Gammaproteobacteria bacterium | reverse complement strand
ACCAGCGCCATAATGACAACTGCGGAAAACAGACTGTCCACAATCACAGGTACCGGCGTCGGGTGTGCAAACAATCCGGCCTGCAATGCAACACCTGCGACGATTAGCTCGACAGCTCCTCGACCACTCATGCCGACGCCGACCATCATGGAATCATGACGGGAAAGCCCGATCCAGTAGGCAGGCAGGCCGCAGCCGATCAGCTTGCTCAAGAGTGCGATCAAGATAAGTATCACTACGAAACCCGGGACCTGGCTAATCGCATTGAACTCCAGGTGCAGGCCGATCGAGACGAAGAAGATTGGGGCCAGAAAGCCGCGAGTGATACCTGACATCTGTTGATCGACTCTCTCGAAGACGTCGGCATCGACGACTTTCGGATTGAAAAATATCCCGGCGATGAACGCACCCAGAATAAAGTGCAGCGACGTTAGTTCCGCGAACACTGCGTATGCCAGCGAGGCGATTAGCAGCATGCTGAAGTCGACTTCCGGAAACCGCAGGTACTTGAGGCGCTTGCCAATCAGCGGAAACAGATAGAGACCGAAAGGAATGGTGAATGCGAAGAACACGAAGACCTTGCCAAGTAGCAACAGGAGAGTCGCAGAATGGAAGGTGCTGGAACCGTTCTGCGTAATCGTCGCGGTCAGCAACGCCAGCAGGAAAAGACTCAGCAGGTCATCCCATACTGCTGCGGCGATGACGGTCTTGCCAACCCGCGACTCAAGCAGGCCGAGATCCAGAAAGATCCGCATCGCCACTGGCACCGCCGTAATCGCCAGAGCGACGCCGAGGAAGAGGCATTGAGCGATCTTGTAGGAGGAGTCCGGCAGCACTGCGTAACCGAGTGCGAATCCAGAAGCCACCGGGACGAACATGCCGCCTATGGCGATCAGGACAGCGGACTTTGATGTTCTGGCAAAGTCCAGCGGCTCCATGCGGATGCCTGCCAGCAACATCAGAAAGAACATGCCAAGGCTGACCATCAACTCGAAGGCATCTCCATGGGTCGCCGCGGTCAGCGCCGGCACGGCATCCGCGAATCGCCGTAAGAGCATGCCGAGAGCCACGCCGGCCAGGAGTTCTCCGACAATTGCCGGCAGATGTGCCCGTTCCGCAAGTTCAGCGAATACCCGAGTGACCACGAGCAGAAAAAGAATGAGATACAGGAAACTTAGCTCAGCCAAGTTGAGTCACCCTAAGTGCAATACACCTTCTGGTCTAGGATAGTCCGGTGAGCCGCGCCGTTGTAATAGGGATGGTACGTAGATGTGGCCTTGGGGCGAGGTGCCTAGGTACTGCTGAATTTCGTCAGAAACCGATCCAGCTCATTCGCAAAGGTCTGCTTGTCTCGTTGACTGAATGCGGCAGGACCGCCGCCCATTTCGACCCCACTGGATCTCATGGTGTCCAGAAAATCGCGCATGTTCAGCCGCGCCCGAATGTTCTCGGTCGTATGCATTTCGCCGCGCGGGCTGAGTGCATGACCGCCTTGTTCGATTACCTCTGCGGCCAGTGGAATATCGCTCGTAATTACGAGATCACCGGCCTCGAGCCGTTTGACAATTTCGTCATCAGCGACGTCAAAGCCGCGCGGCACCTGTAAGGAGTTGATGTTCGCAGAGGAGGGCGTGTGCAGCGCCTGGTTAGCGACCAGCGTCAGCTGCACGCCGGTGCGGTCGGCAGCGCGGAACAGTATTTCTTTAACTACGCCAGGGCAGGCATCTGCATCGACCCAAATCTTCATTCACTACCTCAAACTCTTCTTCGCTTTCGGTTTGGATTTCGGTTTGGATTTCGGTTTGGATTTCGGTTTACCGTGGTTACGGTTTTTGCCCGGCGGCTTTTCATGTTCTCCGAGCATGGTTATTTTCATCGGTCGACCGCAAACCCTGACTTTCTTCAGGTCCATGAAGATATCGCGCGGCATTCCCGCTGGCAGATCCACGAGACTGAACGTCTGATCGATCTCGATATGTCCAATGTGCTCGCCATCCAAACCCGCCTCGTTGGCGATTGCACCAACGATATTGCCGGGTTTCACGCCATGCTCATGACCCACTTCGATACGGTAGCGCCGTTTGTCGGAGTCGACCTCGGGCATTACCTTATCGCGGCGACCTTTTCGGGGAGCTGTCTTTTCTTCGAAACGCCGTGCCTTTCGCTCCTTGTCCGGCGCCAGTAGCATCGGCTTATCACCGATAGACAATTTCGCCAGCGCTGCCGCAATATCCAGTGCGGGCACGTCGTGCTCATTGCGGTATTGCTCGACCAGGTTTTGCATAAAGGCGAGCTCGCCCAACGCAAGCGTATCGGTGATCTTCTGCTTGAAGTCAGCGATTCGTTTGTTGTTGACGGTCTCAGTCGTTGGCAATTCCAGCCGCTCGATCTTTTGACGTGTAGCACGCTCAATCGCACTCAGCATACGACGTTCCCGCGGGGCGACGAACAGGATCGCCTCGCCCGTGCGTCCAGCTCGTCCAGTACGGCCGATCCGGTGTATGTAGGCCTCTGTGTCATAGGGGATGTCGTAGTTGACGACATGACTGATTCGGTCCACGTCCAGACCGCGGGCCGCAACGTCAGTCGCAACCAGAATATCCAGCGAACCACGCTTTAGTCGCTCTACTGTTTGCTCGCGGTGTGCCTGTGCCATATCGCCATTCATCGCTGCAGCCCGATAGCCGCGCGCCTCCAGTTTTTCTGCGAGCTCGCTGGTGGCGGTCTTCGTGCGCACGAACATGAGGATTGCATCGAAGGGTTCTACCTCAAGAATTCGGGTCAGCGCATCCAGTTTGTGGAATCCGCTCACCTGCCAATAGCGCTGGCGGATCGTCTCGGCCGTCGCTGTCTTTGCCTTGATCGAGATTTCCTGCGGACTGTGGAGGTGCTTCCGCGCAATCCGCTCAACCTCCTTGGGCATGGTTGCCGAGAACAGTGCCATCTGACGTTTTTCCGGCGTCTGCTCAAGTATCCAGGAGACCTCGTCGATAAACCCCATGCGCAGCATTTCGTCGGCTTCGTCCAGCACGACTGCCTGCAGGTTGTCCAGTTTCAGGGTGCCTTTGCGCATATGGTCCATCACGCGCCCAGGTGTGCCGACGACAACCTGAACACCGCGACGCAGCTGGCGAATCTGCCCGGAGTACTCCTGACCGCCGTAGATGGGCAGCACATGAAACCCCTTGATGTGCTTTGCATAGCGCTGGAACGCCTCCGCGACCTGTATTGCGAGTTCGCGAGTGGGTGTCAGAGTGATGATCTGCACGTGCTTGCTCTGCATATCGAGGCGCGAGAGCAGCGGCAGGGCAAAAGCAGCGGTTTTGCCGGTTCCTGTAGGTGCGTGGCCTAGCAGGTCCTGCCCCTTCAACAGGTACGGCACAGCCTGTGCCTGGATGGGCGAAGGTGTCTCGTAGCCGATGTCATCCAGAGCCTTGAGCAGGGGCTCGGCGAGATTCAGCTCACGAAACGATGGGGTTTCGGACTTGGACTTGCTCATGGGGAGGGCCAGCGACGCGATGGGGCGCGAACTGTATCATTTACTCGGCCATTTCCCATATTTTTGTCGAACGAACGCCGGAGCCGGAGAATATCAGGAGCGGTCGCTCAAGCCCTTCGCAGACTCGACCGAATTCCTCGGCGGACTCCTGGCTAATCGACCTGGATTCCAGTGGGAAATGCACGAACCTCATTCCCAGCTCCTCGGCAACCTTCGCGAGATCCGCCGATTTCGGTTGTCCGACCGTCTCGTCATCCGGGCGGTTATTCACGATGCTGCGAACATTCTGCTTTGCGGCGAGCTTCAGATCTTCCGCGAATACCTGACCGGAAACGTAGACCTGGGGCGCAAGCTCGAGCACCCTCATCTGTAAATAATCCTGCTTCAAAACTTCTACCCGAGTCTCTGTGGCATTGATTGCCCCAGTATATAGAGCTGCATAGTGAATGCATAAGCCGATCGCCTGTCACCTGAACGTGGCGTGACCTATAATCGCGCCGGTCATGCTTGCCCTCACCAATATCTCCCTGCGTCGCGGCCGCAAGGTTCTGATCGAAAACGCCAGCTTCCAGATGCATGCCGGACAGCGGATGGGCGTGATAGGTGCGAACGGTTGTGGCAAGTCATCCTTGTTTGCGATGCTCCTGGGCGAGCTTGAACCAGACGGCGGTGAACTGGCCCTCGATCCGAAGGACGAAATCGCCCATGTCGCGCAGGAAAGTCCGCACGGCAGCGGCTCTGCAGTCGATTACGTCATGGATGGCGATCATGAGTTGCGCACAGTGCAAGCGGCGATAGCCGAGGGCGAGGCTGCCGCAGACCAGCCGGACCTGCATCTCCTTTATGAGCGTATGGAAACAATCGACGGCTTTACCGCCGAATCCCGCGCATCGCGTCTTCTGCATGGTCTCGGATTCACGGATGACCAATACACGAAACCCGTCAAAGAGTTTTCCGGTGGCTGGCGCATGCGCCTCAATCTTGCCCGCGCGCTCATGTGCCGGTCCGACATCCTGCTGCTCGATGAGCCAACCAACCATCTGGATCTTCCGGCCATCCTGTGGCTCGAGCGCTGGCTCAAGCGCTACGAAGGCATCTTGCTGGTCGTCTCACATGATCGCGACTTCCTCGATCAGGTCTGCACGCGCATCGCACACATCGAGAACGAATCGATTAATTTGTTCACGGGCAATTACAGTCAGTTCGAAGCGCTCCGTGCCGAGCAGCTTGCCCAGCAGCAGTCGATGTACGTCCGGCAACAGAAGCAGATCAAGCACATGCAAAGCTATGTCGACCGATTTCGCTACAAAGCCTCGAAAGCGCGTCAGGCCCAGAGTCGCATAAAGATGCTCGAGCGCATGGAGCAGATCGCTCCTGCACATGTCGATTCTCCATTCCGGTTTCACTTCATCGAGCCAAAGAAGCAGCCACAGCACCTGCTCGGCCTGACTGATGCAACAGTCGGCTATGGTGACGACGTTATTCTCGACAACATCAACCTGCACCTGTCGGCCGGCGATCGAATCGGACTGCTTGGTGTAAACGGTGCCGGCAAGTCAACGCTTGTTAAAGCGCTTTCGACAGGCAGCACCATGCTGAAAGGGGAGCGGCTTCTCAGCAAGGATACGAAAATAGGTTACTTCGCCCAGCACCAGCTCGAGTTACTGCGTCCCGAGCATAGCCCGATCGACCATTTGCGGGACTATGCGCCAGACGACCGCGAACAGGATCATCGCAACTACCTGGGCCGCTTTGGCTTTAGTGGGGAGCGGATTTTTGAGCCGGTTGCGCCTTTCTCCGGTGGCGAAAAAGCGCGGCTGGTGCTCGCTCTGATGATACGGCAGGGCCCCAACCTGTTATTGCTCGATGAGCCCACGAACCATCTCGACCTTGAAATGCGTCAGGCCCTGAGCGTTGCACTCATCGAGTATACCGGCGCGCTGGTTGTGATCTCCCATGACCGCCACTTGTTAAGAAGTGTTTGCGATGAACTGCTTATCGTCCACGATGGGGTTGTCGAGCGGTTTAATCGCAGCCTCGATGACTACCCGGTCTGGTTAAAAGAGCGGGAAGAAGAATCTGAGCAGGTGGCGGCCAAGTGGCAAGACGCTCCTGAAAAGAGTGTCAACAAGAAGCAACAGCGGCAGGAGCAGGCGCAGCGACGGCAACGCCTCAAGCCACTGTATGACAAGGTTCGGGATGTAGAGAAAGATCTCGCCTCGCAACGGTCAAGGCTGACCGAACTGGACGCGCGTCTTACGGATGAGTCGATCTATGTTGATTCCGGCCGGAAAGATGAGCTGACCCAGCTCGTTCAGGATCAGGCGGCAGCAAGATCAGCAATAGAGTCTCTTGAATGGGAGTGGCTTGAAGCAAGCGAAAAACTGGAAAAGGCAACCTGACCTCGATTTGCGAGCTGTGTGCGGCTATTGCAGCATCAACTCACGCATCATTTCATCCTGCTCGTCTTCCGGCACCAGTGCGCCGTCATGATAGAACATGATCAGGCTGAGCGGCACGTTGTTCCATGCCATCTGGGCAACGTTGTCAGGACTGATGCTATGGCGACCGAGCACCTCATCGGTTGGCCAGTCGAACGCAGGGAAAGAAATATAGGCGAGTTCTGAGCAGACAATCTTGTCTGTCGTATTAACGTCAAAGTTGAAGTCGTACTTCTTACCGACCTGGCGAAATGCCATCAGCAGCGCTTCCTGCGCATCTGCGTCGTGAGTGTCCTCATTGAAGAGGGGACGAAGGATGACAAGATCGTCAACGTTCAGGAATTCTTCCAGGCGGCTGAGCTGAACACCACTGCGTAGTGCTTCAATGATCCGGTGTTCGCTGTCAATTTCGTCGGCGTACTGATTGACGATTAGCTCATCCCAGACACCCGCATCGATGAGCTCGGCCTGCGACCCGGTCCAGATAGCGACGTGCCCAAAGTGACCGGGTATCAGCTTGTCCGTCAGGCGGAACGGAGTCTTCTCAAGCAGTATGTCGAGAGGCTGCAGTTGCGCCCGAATCTTCTCCAGAGCGTCTTTGTCGCCGTACAGTTTGCCTTTGCGGGATTCGTAGAGCCCAATAGAATTACCGAACAGTCCGCTTAGCAGGTCCATACCGGTCGCGGCGCCTTCGGCAGTACTATCGATTGCAATGCGCTCAAACGCCTGGAACTTGTTGCCCGCAATTTCCCCGACACGAATTTTCTTGACGTAGTTGTAGGACGGGCTGCTCTCAATCAGCTGCATCAGGTACGCCTCGTCGGAATCCTCGTGTGCCGCTGAAAATATCGACTTCTCGTTTTCATAAAACTCGATAGCGCGCCGTGCACGATGTCTGACTTCGACTGAGTTGGCAGCAAGCGTCGCTTCGGCCAGCTTGTTGGCTACCAGGCCGAAGCCCATGTCGGGATCGTTGAGGACCCTGCGCAAGCGGTCATCCTGTTCGAAATGCAGAACGCCGAGCAGGTAGTTATCGTAAAGCGTGAGTGCGGCGCCCAACGACAGCATCAGCGCTTTCAGGCGCAGCTCCGGGGTGATGTCGAACGCTCGCAACAATTCCACATCAGCGTCGACGGCGCACTCGTAAGCATTCGCAATGTCGTACAGCTCCTCACGCAAGCCGAGATACGCCTCTGTGCCGCTCTTCAGCGTTACCAGGTCACGACTGGACAGCGGGGAATCCCGGTCAACCCGCAGCCGATTGGCAACAACGAGCATCTCTGAACGCGCAACCAGGCTCATTTCTACAAGCGTTTGCAGATCGTTGAGTCTCCCCTGGTATATGAGGGCTGGATCGACACCGCTCTCGAGGGTTTCGCCCAGTTGGGCGTAACAGGCGGATGCGCGTTCTTCATCTTTCATCGACAGCCGCATTTTGTAGATGCCGATCGAGGCAACGGTGAGGACGACAACCGCTGCGGTGGTTATGGTAACTGAGCGCTTCATGGTAGTTTCCCCTTACACTTAACCCACTCTAGCGGCTTTTGGCTCAATAATGAACTCACCCAACAACGATAAACTTGCTGTTCTGATCGATGCAGATAACGCACAAGCATCGCCGATTGACGAACTTCTTGAGGAGGTGTCGCGTTACGGCACCGCCAGCGTAAAGCGTGCCTATGGTGACTGGTCAACGCCACAGCTCAAGAAGTGGAAGGACGAACTACACACGCACGCGATCAAGCCGGTACAACAGTTCGCCTATACAAGGGGCAAGAATGCTACGGACTCTGCGCTGATCATCGATGCAATGGATCTGCTGCACATGGGCGACCTCAACGGGTTCTGCCTGGTCTCGTCGGACAGCGACTTCACGCCGCTCGCAGCCCGAATTCGCGAGGCGGGCCTGGTGGTATATGGCTTCGGTGAACGTAAGACGCCGCAGCCGTTCGTCGCCGCCTGCGACAAGTTTATCTTCACGGATATTCTGAAGCCGCCTAAAGCAAAGGGCGGAAAGCGCAAACCGCAGTCGCCGCCGGAGGAGAAAATGCTGCGTAATGCGGTTGATTCAGCGGCCCAGGATGACGGTTGGGCTAATCTCGGCAATGTAGGCAAGATGCTGTTGAAGAACAATCCGTCTTTCGACTCTCGGAATTATGGCTTCAAGAAGCTGGTTGACCTCGTGAAGGCGCAGTCTTACCTTGAGGTTCGCCAGGAGAAGTCTGGCTCGGGATCAGGCGGCGCCACGATTTCGGTCAGGCTTAAGTGAGAATCCCGCGGCTTCGCAATGTCCTCGCCACGCTGCTTGTTCTTTTTGCGGCGTTTTATCTCTTCGGCGCCGTTAGCCTCGCGCTCCGCGACGACTCGATTGCGGTATTTGCAGGACGCCCAGCCAGCCTTGAGACCATAGCGATCTTCGGTGCCAGTGGCACAGCCGGTGACGGTATTCTGAAGGCAGCCATGGCGGCTCCGGAGGTCAGGAAGATCCATGTCTTCACTCGGAGAGCGACGCCTCGGATAGAAGAGGGTGTCGCGTCGGGGAAGGTTCAGATGACACTGCATATGGACTACCTCGACTACGCGGCAATCCGCGAGCAGATAGCAGAGGTCGACGCCGTGTTCTGGGCGATCGGGATTAGTGCACGCGGCGTCGATGAGACAACCTATGGCATGATCCACGTCGACTTCCCGCGGCAGTTTGTCGAGGCGTGGACCGGCATCAGCGAAAAACCCGATATCTCGTTTCACTACATCAGCTCCAGCGATATCTCTGAAGACTCCAGCATGATGTGGGCACGCGAGAAAGTGCGGGCGGAAAAGACCCTGTTCGGATTTGCCGAAAACACGAATCTGCGAGTAATTGCATATCGCCCGGACTACATTGGCCCCACAGAGGAGGAGGCACACATCGGTCAGGATATGCTCTACGGTTTCTTTGCGCCGGTTGGGGCGGCTGTGCGCGCGACGCAAATTGGTCAGGCAATGCTGGAGATTACCGCCAGGGGAGGCGAGTTTGAAAATGGCGACAAGGTGGGTACCTGGAACATACGCCGCTATAGCGATGCTTATGAGCAGCGCTTGATTGATACCGGCTGACGGTTACGTCGTCGGGTAAACCCTGTACCGATATTTTGGCACGACGACGTTGTACGTTGGCTGCAGATACATAACCAGATCAACCAGTTCCTGAACTGTCATGTGCCGGTTGTAGTTATACATGTTCGAGTCGCCGTTTTCGGATACAACTTCTTCGGCGTAGCCGCGTGCAAGCTGGTGCGACGGATTAATGATTGCCGTAACCAGCTGTCCGTAGGTCCTCACCTGCGTTACCGTGCCGCCCAGTTCAACGTAGGGAGGATCCATGCCGGGAAACTCTTCGAATTCCTCGCCCTTGATCGAGTGACACTGAGTACATTGCATATACACAAACGTCTCGCGGCCGGCCGCGGCATCACCATCCGGCAGCCGGAACCCATGCTCAGACATGCGGGCATTCGGATCGCAGCCGCCCAGGGCGAATGCGCTGCTCAACAACAGCGTGAATATGAATCGTTTGTTCATGATTAGCCTCCTTGTCGAGGAGTTAGCGTGACTTCAGGAGCTCTGTAATAGCATTAACCTGGTCCTCGGTTACCGGCTGGAACTTGCCAAGACTGCAGCGCACGCCCACACCCCAGCTTCTGTCCCAGTGCCATGGCCAACGCCGGTACCAGGGCCAGTCAAACCAGTCGGTGACTTCAAATGAATCCATGTCGCACATCCGCATGCTGCTGAATGAGCGCACAATGAGTACGTCCCCGTGCCGCAGATCCGGACAGCGTGAGCGCAGCGTGTTGATCCACATCCTGCCGCGGCGTCCCTCGAACAGGATGTGTCTGTCATCCAGGGCTCGGAAGTTTCGATAGTCCAGCTCGGACAGGCAGCGCCGGGCTGCACCGTATTCGGTCGGGTCTGGTTGCATGCTCAGGATATGATCGATGTCCGCCTCTATTGCCAGACGCCGTTCCTCAGCTTCGGGGGAAACTGCGCAACTCGCGCACAGCAGAGCAGCGGTGCATGCCAGAAAAATGGCACCTTGGACCGCTTTCATGACTCACTCCTTTCTCCCTCCAAGGAAAAAGTAGCGCTTGCGGCGCGGCGTGACAATAAGGGATGTGTGCAAGCAAAAAGGGCGGCCATTTGGCCGCCCTTCGTATGTTTGGGAACTCCGAGTCCTACTCCGGATGCACGATGCCTGGCGGGTCAACGTGCGGCAGATGGTGCTCGCATTCTTCCAGCAGATGTTCTGCGTTCCTGATCCAGATGCAGGGCTCGCAGGTACACGTGGTTTCGTCATGCCGCAAATGACTATGCAGCGATTCAATAAACCGGATTCCTTCACGCAAGGAAACGCTAAGGGCTTCTTCGGTCTTCAAACCAAGCTGCTGGAAGTCTTCCACGCAGTGATTCCAACCGCAATTGCCTGTTCCGTCGCAATGATTACATCGTTCGCCGGTCGCCTCGAACATGTTTTTGTGGGCGTAATTCCCATCCTGAACCAGTTCTTCGACCATTTTGCGCGGATACAGAAGCGCTTCTATGAGTTGCTGTTGCATTGGCGTTCTCCTCTCGGCTGCCACTTCATACTAGGCCAGTCGGCAGACGACCTCAACCGATTGGGGGCACCGATGTGTAAGTAATATCCGGTATTGAGCCAAACCCCTGAAACCGCGGGATATTCAGGCTCGATTCATGCTGTCTTCACGACCCGTTAAGGTACGCGGACGTACTCTACAAGCGAAAACAAAGGACTGTGAAGCAAGGAGTTCGCCATGGATATCATCTACGCAGCAGAGAAACCCAGCATCGCCACGTTGCTCAGTAAACACGTCAGGCGGCGCGTGCGGCCTGAGGAGATCAAGGTCTCTGAGAACCCGGATGAGACGGGCAGTTTCTTCATCGGTTTTGACCTCGATCATTATGTTTTGTCCCCGAGCGGTGAAATCGCCGAGGACAGGCTGGAACTTAGCTGACACATACGGCAAGCTGCATCGGGACTGGCACCTGGAGTACCCTGATGTTTCTTCGCATTACGATCCTTGCGATCGCTGTAACGCTGCTCGTTCCGGCCCTGGCCGATGAGCCTTCCCTCGGTCCGGTCATCCCAGGCTATGGCCCCACGTACCCGATCAACGGCCGTGACGTGCCGCTTCGCGAGGGCTTTGTGTACAAGGCTGTATTCGATATCGCGCAAGATCCGGTGTCCGGGTCGGTGAACAGAAACCTGGTGAGCGTCGCGCGCTATCTCAATATGCATGCGCGCAACGGCGTCCCCGTGGAAAAAATGGACCTCGCCATCGTCGTACATGGTCCGGCGGTCAAGAACCTGTTGGACACGGACGGCAATCCGAATCTCGAACTCATCGCGCTGCTGCAGGACGCGGGCGTGAGTATCTACGTATGTGGCCAATCGATGGCGTTCGGTGGCTTTGCGAAAAGTGAACTCGCCAACGGTGTGCAAATAGCCCTGTCTGCGATGACAATGCTGACCACACTGCAGTCCGACGGTTACGCGCTGCTGCCCTGGGGAGCCTGAGAATGATCTATCGCCATCTTGGAAAATCGGGTTTACAGGTGAGCGCCTTTTCGCTCGGTTCCTGGGTGACGTTTCACCTGCAGACCGGTGTCAAAGACGCCATGGAAATGATGGATGCTGCTTACGAGCATGGCGTCAACTTCTTCGACAACGCTGAAGGATACGCGGGCGGAAAGTCGGAAGAGATCATGGGTGAGGCGATCAGAAAGCTCGGCTGGCGTCGCGGCAGCTACCTGGTGTCGACCAAACTTTTCTGGGGCCTGCACGACAAACCCAATGAGACGAATACGCTCAATCGCAAGTATCTTATCGAGAGCATCGATGGCTCGCTCCGGCGGCTCGATATGGACTATGTCGATCTGTTGTATTGCCACCGCCCGGACCCGACCACGCCTGTCGAAGAAACGGTCTGGGCGATGCACGACATCGTCCGGAACGGTAAGGCACTCTACTGGGGAACCTCTGAGTGGGAGGCTGCGCAGATACTTGAGGCGATTGAGATCGCCGAACGCCATCACCTGCACAAGCCAATCGTTGAGCAGCCGGTTTACAACCTGTTCGAGCAGCATCGCTTTGGTCCGGAGTACGATGCGATCTATAAGGATCTCGGTTATGGCTCAACCACGTGGAGTCCGCTGGCTTCCGGGGTGCTGACCGGCAAGTACAAGGACGGAATTCCCAAGGACAGCCGAGGGTCTGTCAAAGGTTATGAATTCCTGCATGCAGGTCTGACGAACAAGGAACGCCTCAAGATTGTTGCACGGCTCGAGCCTCTTGCCAGCGATATGGGCGCAACGCTCGCTCAATTCTCGCTCGCCTGGTGTCTGCAAAACCCGCACGTCAGCAGTGTGATCACAGGCGCAAGTCGCGTGAGCCAGGTTCACGAGAACATGAAAGCGCTCGATTTCGTCGACAAATTCACGCCCGATGTGATGGCCGAGATCGACAGACTCCTCGGCGAGGGAGTGCCGAGCCTGCTCTAGACGTAGTGCGGATACACGGGCTTGTACATGTACGCATGTACATCCGCGAGTATGTCGTCAGGCTCCGGCCTGTCTGTGAAGCCGTTGTCATAGGCCATCTTGCATACGTCCGCCGCGATCTTCGCCGACACCTGGCGAATAGCTGACAGCGGTGGATAGACGCGCCCACGCTCGATATCGGAATCCTTGACCTGGCTGGCGAGCGAGTGTGCCGCTGCCAGGAACATCTCGTCCGTGACGATGCGAGACTGGCTTACGATCACACCCAGACCGACGCCCGGGAAGATGTAGGCGTTGTTACCCTGACCCGGCACAAAGGTGCGGTTGTTGTACTCGACCGGATCGAAGGGACTGCCGCTGGCGAATACCGCGCGACCGTCAGACCATGTGTAGGCCTGTTCAGCCGTGCATTCGGCCATCGATGTGGGGTTGGAGAGGGCGAAAATAATCGGCCGCTCATTCAGTTCGGCCATGGCCTCGATGATTTCTTTTGTAAATGTCTGGGGTTGCCCGGAGAGGCCGAGTAACACGGTCGGTTTCAGCGTAGTGACGGCGTCGAGCAAGTTGTCGATGTACTTGTGTTCGTGCGCGTAGGCCATCTTGTGAACAGCGAGGTTGTCTCTCTCGTTGCAAACCAGGCCACGGCTATCGACGAACCAGCAGTGCTTGCGAGCCTCTTCTTCCGTCAGACCTTCTTCCTTGAGTGCCGCGACGAAGACGTCCGCGATCCCGATGCCAGCTTCGCCAGCGCCCAGGAACAGGAGTTTCTGGTCGGACAGTTTTTGGCCCGTGATCCGCATCGACGCAATAATGCCGGCGACGGCTACGGCACCAGTACCCTGAATGTCGTCGTCGAAGAGGCAGGTGTTTTCCCGATAGTCGTTCAACAATCGGAAAGCGTTGGTGTTGCCGAAATCCTCGATCTGGATGAGGATGCCGGGGAATACTTCCTTCGCAGCCTGGACGAATTCATCGAACAGTTCGTCGTATTCCTTGCCGCGCAAACGGTGGCGTTCCAGGCCGTTATAGAGCGGGTCATTGAGGAGTTGCTCATTGTTGGTGCCCACATCAAGCATCACGGGCAGGCACTCGGTCGGCGGTATGCCGGCGCAAGCGGTGTACAACGAGAGCTTTCCGATCGGGATACCCATCCCTTGTGCGCCCTGGTCGCCGAGGCCCAGGATTCGTTCGCCATCGGTTACGACTATGATCCGGGCGTTTTTGTGCGGCCAGTTCTGCAGGATCTCTTTGATGCGGCCCTTGTCGTTCAATGATACGTAGAAGCCGCGTGGCTTCCTGTAAATATGCTGGAATTCCTGGCAAGCCTTGCCGACCGTCGGCGTGTAGATAATCGGCATCATTTCTTCGAGATTGTTCATGACCACGCGATAGAACAGATTTTCGTTCCGGTCCTGGAGAGCGATCAGGTACAGGTAGCGGTCGAGATCGGTCGGTTTCTCACGGATATTGCCCAGAACGCGTAGTTCCTGTTCGGCCATGGTGTGTACGCGAGGCGGCAACAGGCCCCGAAGCTTGAGTTCGTCGCGCTCGGCATCGGTAAAAGCCGTACCCTTGTTTCGTATCGGGTCATGAAGAATTTTTACGCCGCGATTAAGCGCGGCATATTCTTGATTGGAAAGGGTTTTTTGTGGGAGCTTGGCAGCAGACATGACGGCCTCCGGCGGGCATTTGCATGGCAGAAAGTACGCCTTTCTGGGCCGTTTGATATACGGGATTCTCGCAGGAAACTGCGTTAGGTAGAAGCGCGTATCGCGCGGCGGTCAAGCCTCTGGGTAGCATCGATCTATTGCCCAAAGGGAGACCTGCCGTGAGCAGAAACGTCGTGATCATGGGAGCCGCGGGGCGCGACTTCCATGTGTTCAATTGTATGTATCGCGATAACGATGATTTCAATGTTGTGGCCTTCACAGCCACGCAGATTCCGCACATTGAAAATCGCAGTTACCCAGCAGAACTGGCAGGATCGTTGTACCCGGACGGCATCCCGATCGTTCCTGAAGAGCAACTCGATAGGCTGGTAGCGAGCGGCGATGTAGACGAAGTCATATTCGCTTACTCCGATATCAGCAATAGATATATTGAGAAGATGCGGGCCCGCGTGGAAGGGGGCGGCGTCGATTTCTCGACGTTTGATATCGAAGCATCGATGATCTCATCGAAGAAACCGGTCATCGCGATCACGGCTGTTCGTACCGGTTGCGGCAAGAGCCAGGTATCACGACGTATCACCGACATTCTGCGCGATCTCGGCCTGAAGACCGTGGCTATTCGCCATCCCATGGCTTACGGCGATCTTGCAGCCCACGCGGTGCAGCGTTTCGCCAGCTATGAAGATCTTGAGAAACAAGAGTGTACGATCGAGGAGCGCGAGGAGTACGAACCCCATATCGCGAACGGCGTCATCGTTTACGCCGGCGTGGATTACGGGGCGATTCTGGCCGAGGCTGAGAAGGAGGCTGACGTCATCGTCTGGGACGGCGGTAATAATGATACGCCGTTCTACAAACCGGACCTGTGGATCTGCGTCGCGGACCCGCATCGCCCGGGCGATGAACTCACCTATTTCCCCGGTACGGCGAATTTCAAGCATGCCGATGTCATTCTGATCGGCAAGGTTGGCCACGCTGATCCAGCTGCCGTTGAACTGGTTCGCGGCAACGCCCGCCGTATCAATCCGTCTGCGACCGTACTGTTGCGCGAGTCGCCGCTGGATATTCCCGATCCTGACGCGATAACGGGTAAACGCGTACTCGTCATCGAGGACGGACCCACCACGACACACGGCGGCATGCCCTATGGCGCCGGTATCATGGCTGCAACGATCTGTGGCGTTGGCGAACTCGTTGACCCACGGCCCTTTGCTGTCGGCGAAATTGCAGAGACGTACGAAAAATACCCGGACATCGGCGACCTGTTGCCGGCGATGGGTTACGGGGAACAACAGATCCGTGACCTCGAGGAAACCGTTAATGCCGTTGACTGCGATCTTGTTCTGGTTGCTACACCGATCGACCTGACCCGACTCATAAATATCGAAAAGCCACACATGCGTATCGGCTACAGCCTCCAGCCAGCGGACGGCCAGTTGTCGGAGCTCGTGGCAGAAACGGTGAGGTCAGGCGATCACGTTGCCGCGTGAAGATCGGCAAAGTAAGACTCGACGCTGGCGCGTAAGTCTGCTTCCTCTTCTTCCCAGCGACGCATAGCCTCCTGGACGCGGGGATCGGCAACGACCTCTGCATAGTGAGGCTGCAACAGCATGTCGCGCCAGTAGAGGTTCAGGGCAACCGACTGGGAGAAGAGATCTTTCAGCGCGACTTCAATGGCTTCTTCGATTTCGCCGCGCAGCGTGAGGATAGCCACGTGGGTGGCCGGTTTGTCGGTGGGGTCCTGGCCGAGTGAATTGGCGTAGGCCAGAAGTACGTCGAGTCGGCGCAGCACTTCCTCGCGCGGCAGGCTCTGGACCCAGCCGTCGAAAGCTGCGCCCTGGACACCGCGGTATTTCTGAGGCAAGCCCGTCGAATCGACGTCGAAAATGCCAGGTCGCATTGCCTCGACCCAGGCCATCTCTTCCTCGACGTGATCCGTCTTGACGGCAGACCGGATCAGGTACTGGACGGCACCGCCAAACGCAAAGCGACGATCGTCGACGTCATCTTCAATCGCACGCCTTGCGGCCTCAATACTGCCTTCGAAGTCGCCAAACGCGCGAGCGCGCGCCAGCTCGATCTGGTAGGCGACCGGGCTGGTGGGTGCCAGCGTGAGCACGCGGTTGCGAAAATCGTCCGCGATGTCGACGAGACCGACGCGGTAGAGAAACAATGAAAGCATGCCGGGTAATTCATGATCCTGCGGGTCGACAGAAATGGCATTGATGTACTGCTTCACCATTGTCGCACCATCGCC